>NZ_JBHSCH010000047.1:0-62390 GCF_042651065.1 Teichococcus aestuarii | reverse complement strand
CCACAGCCGACCTGACGAGATCTGAAAACCCCGCATCCACAACCCGGGTCAGATCCTCGTGGCAACCCCGGGTCAGGTCTCAGTGGCAATCAACAGACCCCCTGCTGCAGCCGAGGGGTATCCGATGATTCGGGCCCGCTCGGCAACTCAGCCGGTGAGTGCCCGGTCGCGGAACTGGATGCGCGAAAGCGCAATCCGGCAGGGGTGGGGGCAGCACGGCCCGGATCAGCTGCGAGGCTACACGCGATCTGAAGCAGACCTGTCGAATGCAGACGATCCGCCGCGCCGCCGCGAAACGCCGCGGCATCGATCCGCAACAGGTGAGATGAGTTGTAGAGCTGGACGCTGAGTTCCGCTTGCAGAACGGCATCGAACAAGGATGAAAGAAGTGTTTTTGCCATTCTGCAAAGCCAAGCTGTCGGAGACAGCGCGGACACTATGGGGGTGATGCCATCTCGACAACCCGTTTTTGGCGAGGCGATTCAGAAAACACAACCCACGCGTGTAACGAAATCGCGACGATTCTGCGGCTGGAATATTGCCCGTCTGCAAAGTCCACACGCTCGATCTTGAGCGGAATGAGGAAGAGCCGAGTGCAGCACTGCAATATCCGCCACAGCTCCACCGCACTTGTGCTCGGAGAGCATCGTCGCAACACGGCCGCCTGATGAAACGCAATCGGAGGCCTGGTCAGATCTGACCCATAGGATCGGCGATCATGGCTCGGACCATGCAGTGATAGCGTTGGCGGCGACAGCTACCGCGCCGACCGGTGATCTGGCCTGCTTCAACGTTATCAGGCATCCTGTGGCGGAATCGTCGTGCCCCATCGGGTGCCGGAAGCCGTTGGACATCGAGGATGGTGCGTCCGCTGACCGAAAGAACGGCCAACATGGCCAAGCTGGCCGTGCCGCTTCCCTCTGGCGTTGTCGACGCCATCCAGCAGCTGGTGGAAGAGCGCAACGAGCAGCAGGGCCCGGGCCAGCAGCGCCTTTACGCGCGCGACCTGCACGAAGAAGCTCTCCGCGAACTGCTCAGCCGTGTGGAGACAGGAGAATCTCTCTTGTTCCTGGCTCCTCTATCGGCCAAGGCGCGCAAATCGCTCTGGATCAACGGTGACCTTAAGGCGGCCGTTGACGATCTGGCAGGCCGGCACGGTGTGACCCGGGCCGCCGTGGTGATGACGGCGTTGCATGGCTATCTCAGCCGCCGCGGCAAGCTTCCCGCCTCGGCGGCGCCATGACAAGGGCAAAATTGTGCAGTGTTATGGCTAGACAACCCTCAGGCGATCGCCCCATCTTGGTGGAGCCGGGTCCGGTTTGAGACGGCCCAGCGATCTTCAACCGCCTTCCGAGGATGATAATGGCGCGCTGACAGCAAAAACGGCCGATGCCTGCCAGCACCGACCGTTTCTGAACCCGGTAAGCCTAGCTTGGGCTACGATTTGCTGAACCCAAATTAGGTTTGCGCCTGTTCCCCGTCAAGCGAGGTCTCGCTTGACGACGGGAGTGTGCGGCCTGCCGGCATCAGGCAGCGCGCTCGCGAGGAGCGAGCCGATGACACTGGATCAACCCGCGCCGCCCGATCTGCGGCGCACCGGGCGACGACGCACGACCTGCGCCCAACTTCAGGCGGTGGCCGTATTGTCCGGGCGCCTCGATGCTCTGGAACGCGGCCATGTGCTGGCCACCTTCAAGGCCGCGGCGCCCGCCATGGGCTATGCGCCTTG
Source organism: Teichococcus aestuarii (assembly GCF_042651065.1). Lineage (NCBI taxonomy): Bacteria > Pseudomonadati > Pseudomonadota > Alphaproteobacteria > Acetobacterales > Roseomonadaceae > Roseomonas > Teichococcus aestuarii. Next base: position 60,661 of record NZ_JBHSCH010000047.1, on the reverse strand, counting down.
CGTGGTGCACATGCTGGATCTGCTGTTCCGCTATTCTTGGAACGACGACTGGCAGGATGGCCGGCCTCGCTATGTCTGGCCGTCCAACGAGGCTCTTGTGGAGGCCACCGGACTGACACTGAGCGGTGTGCGCAAGCGCATCCGGCGGCTGATCGATCTCGGGCTCATTCGCGCCCATGATATCGGCACGGGCCGGCGTTGGGGATACCGGGACCCGCGGACCGGCTGCATCATCCAAGCCTCGGGCTTTGATCTCAGTCCGGTCGGCGAGCGTATGCCCGAATTTGCTGCCGCCGCCGCGGACCTGGAGGCGCGTCGGCGCAACGTCAGAACATTGCGCGGCGAGTGCAGTGCCTGCTTACGCAGGGTTCTCTCGCTGATCGATCATGCGATGGCCGAGGACCTGACGGGCGCCGACTGGAAGGAGTATGCGGCCCGAGCGACAAGGCTCGCCGCGCCGGCGAGAGCCATCACCGATCCGGTGGAACTGGCCTCGATTCAGGCTCTTCTGCAACGCCTGCACGACGAGATCGAGAACCGCCTCCGGCCAGCTCAACACATTGTCGAGCCGGTGCAGAGTGCACCCCAGGATGCCCTTCGGGGCACCCCTAATACACCTACAAGCCAAGTCTTGATTGCTGAAGCAATTGCAGCGAGGACGCGACGGATCCCGGAAGAAGCTGCTGCAGCCAGCCGGCGTCGTGGCGGTGGGCAGCGTATGGCCCGCGACCAAGCCGGCTCGGGCGATGACCTGTTTCGCGGCTTCCCGATGAGTCCCACCGTGTTGTTGCACCTCATCCCCGCCTATCGCGATTGGGTGGCGTCGGCGTCGCCGAGTTGGAAGGACATCCAGCTGGCGTGCAAGGTGGTGCAGAGCCATCTGCAGATTCCGCCGCAGATCTATGGCCAGGCCTGCGCCGCCTTTGGGATGAACGGTGCAGCCGTGGCCATCGGCACCATCGCCGCCAAGCAGGCTGCGGGACACGTCCGCAACCCGGCAGGGTACCTTCGGCGCATGGTGCAGCGGCATCGGGCCGGTGACCTGCACCTCGATCGCACCTTGCACGGCCTTGCCGCAGCCGCGCGGCAGAAAGGCCGCCAGCTTGCGCAACGGCGGTTCGGCTCCTGGACGTTATGATGCTCGACCGGCTTCGGATCGCCACTTCAAGGCCGTGGCGGAAGCCTGTCGCCGCTTGTGAAACGGGGAGAAAATGCTAGCATTGCTAGCAGAAAGGAGCTTGTACCGTGCCCGGCAATCTGAGTATCCGCAACCTCGACGATGAACTGATCATTCGCCTGAAGCGCCGCGCCGCACGCCATGGGCGGTCCGCCGAGGCTGAGGTGCGTGATATTCTCCGGCAGATCCTCGAAGGTGAGGCTGGGAGCGACTTCGAGCAGATCGCCGCCGATCTGCGCAAGCTGACGGCAGGGCGCCGCCATACCCCTGCCGAGGTCCTGCAGCGCGAGGGACGGGACGAGCGGTGAAGGCCCTTGTGGTCGACGCCAGCATCGCCATCAAATGGGTGATCGAGGAGCCGGGCACAGCCGAGGCATTGGCACTGCGGCGATACCAGCTCGCCGCGCCCGATCTGCTGGTGCCGGAATGTGCTAATATCCTTTGGAAGAAGGTGCGGCGAAAGGAGTTGAGCGAGGCTGAGGCACTGCTCGCCGCCCGGTTGCTGGAGCGGGCCGAGATAGACTTGGCGCCGATGCGGCCCTTGCTGGAATCGGCAACCCGACTGGCGGTCGCCCTGGACCATCCTGCTTATGACTGCCTCTACCTCGCTTTGGCGCAGTCGATCGGAAGCGACTTCATCACCGCCGACGAGCGGCTCTGCACCAAGGTCCGCGAGCGCGGTGTGCCGGTCCGGGCCATCGGTCTGATCGCTTCGGCTGAGAAGGGGTTCTAAGGCAGGAAAGCGGTCCGCTCTCGGCGTCGCAGCTTCCCTAACGCGGTCGCAGCAGCAGCGGCCATTTGGGCATTGCTCGATGCGGAACGCTGCTCATCTGGCGATCATTCCATTCCGAAATCAGCTTGCCATGCCGCGTTCGTGGAGAGCACCTTTGTAGCCATGTTCCTGGTCTCTGACGCTGACGCCGTCGCCATACGCACCGCCTTGCAGGAAGGTGGTGAGTTGGCGGCCGCTGTTGAGTTGCGACGACGCTTCCCGGGTCTCGACAGCAATGCCCAGGCGCGCCGTTTTGCGCGTACCATTGCCGGTTGGTCGGTCCCGGTGGGGCGGCCAGTGGGGAAGGATGTTGTGGCGCGCGGGACCAGCATCGCACCAGAACAGGGCGAGGTCGGCTCAGGGCTGTAAATCAGACTCGAACCGTGACGACTTCCATCTGAAGTGTGACGGGCTGAGCGTTGAGCTTCACCTAGTGTTTTGGGTGGAGGAGAGAGCGGTCTGAAATGCCTCGTGAGGGGTTCGGTAGCCCAGGCACTTGCGCGGCGTGCCGTTAAGCGGTGTTGCCGAAGCCCTTAGTGTCCAGCCCGGACATGTGGACCTCGTCGTCGCCGGTGCCTCCGGGAGTTTAGAGTGCTAATCAGTGGAGAAGTTTTTGGCTGCCACGGCTCGCGTGATGGATCAGTCCTGGCACCACAGACATCCTGAATGATCTTGCAGTGGAGTGTGGAAATGCCCGTCAAAGCCATCGACAAGAAACCCGCCAAAGCCGGGAAGGCTGCCGCATCCGAGAAAGCTGAGGGCAAGTCCACGAAAGCTCCTGCCAAGAAGAAGCCAAACGCCCTTCAGCAGCCTCTTCAGCCGTCGCCCGATCTTGCTGCGGTTGTGGGCGATGGAAAGCTCACTCGTGGCGAAGTGGTCAGCAAGGTTTGGGAATACATCAAGGCAGGCAATCTGCAGAACCCGGATGATCGCCGCGAGATCCTGGCTGACGACAAGCTGCGTGCGGTGTTTGGCAAGGACAAGGTGACCATGTTCGAGATGAACAAGCACCTTGCCCGCCACCTTCAGTGAGCGCCGGCCAGGTGCCGCTGCCGTAAAGCGGCGGCACCCGGCCTCAACTCTGGCCACGGGCGGCAGGTGCCGGGCTGCGGGAGAAGGACCCAGTCAGCGCTGCGCGGTCGCAGGATACTTTATCGCCGGCGACCCGCTAGCAGGCCCAGCAACCAGCCGACAGCACCAGCCGCCAGGAGGCTGGTAAAGGGATGTTGGTGAATATTGGCCACGGCCGATGCCGTAAGTCGCGGCGATCCAGGCGCGCGCCTCATGTTGCCCGAAGCCTGGGCGGATATCTGCTGGGCCGTATGATCAAACTCGGCAAAGCCGGTTGCTTCTGGACTGGTCTGGGTGGTGCCCATCGGGTCTTCCTCCTGCACTTCAACAGCAACACATGACCAAGCTTCCGGTTGAGGGCGGCAGCGGCTGCGGGTTGAGTGATGCCTCGCCTCCCGCCTCGAAGGGGGCCGGTATGGACAACGGAGATGATCCGACAGGCGCAGTGGCCGCCGCGATCATCAGGTCAGCCCAGGGAAACGTCGGCTGAGGAAGGCGGATCCGCGCAGGCCGAAGCGCCAAGGCGTCCCGGTCGCGCGCGAGATGCCGATGCGTGGCCCGCTGATGACCCGCACTTCCTGATGTCCAGCGAGGATCAGGAAGGGCGCTTTGTCCAGCGGATGGCCATCCAGAGCGCCTGTGACGCCGAGAGCCTGACTCAGGCGGCCCGGGCCAGCGCAGAGCAGCTTCGGCGCTGTGACGCCGCGCCGCCGCTGCATCACCTCGATGCCTGCTGTAGGCTGCAAGGCCCGGATGAGCACCGCGCTGCCAAGCGGCTCGGTGCCACAAACGAAGTTCAGGCACCAGTGCAGCCCATAGGACCGATAAACATAGGCATGGCCTGGAGGGCCGAACATCGAGGCATTGCGCGCGGTCCGTCCGGCGTAACTGTGCGATGCCGGGTCCTCATGATCATAGACTTCCGTTTCAACGATCAAGCCCCCGATCCCCTCCACCAGCAGGGTGGCCCCGATCAGATTCCGCGCCACGCCGGCGGCGGGACGAGCGAAGAAAGCGCGGGAAACCGGAACCAAGCTTATTGTCCCTCCTCATCCTGCCGCTTGCCCTTGGCCACGATCCGCATCTGCCCGTCCGGCAATGGCCGCTGCAGCTCCCGCGCAATCTCCCACGGCGCTTCCAGCCAGTTGTCCATTTCGTCCGGGCTCGTCAGCAACACCGGCATGGCCTTGGGGTGGATCGGCCCGACCACGCCATTGGCTTCGGTGGTCAGGAAACCATAAAGCTGGTGCTCGCCCTCCACCGGGTTGGCCTTGGTGCCGCGGATGCCGGTCCAGCGGGTCCAGATCCCGGCAAAGGCAAAGAGCGGCCGCTGCTCATGGAGGGCGAACCACACCGGCGTCTTCCCGGGCCTGGTGTCCTGCCACTCGCAGAAGGCGGTAACCGGCACCAGGCAGCGATGCGCCGGACCCAGCCAGCGGCGCCAATGCGGACTGCGCGTGTTGCGGATGTTGGTGACAGGATGCCCGCCGAACTGCGCCGGACCTGGCATGCCCCAGCGCAGCATGGCCAGTTCCCGCCCGCCACTCTCCGCCTGACGCACTACCGGCGCCAACATGTCCGGGTAGATGGCGGGCAAGGGCGGCAGGTTGCCGGCGCAGTCTTCCATCACCTGCATCAGCGCGCGAATCGCCTGCTGGCTCGAGGTCATGGCGTAAAGATTACACACAGCGGCGTGGCTCCATCATCTTGAGAGGACAACGCCATGAGGCGTTGAACGTCCCACCGTCTGGCTAGACAGGGACGGTGCCGGCCATCTCTCTAGCCGCGCCACTTCGGCTGCGCTCACGCTGTCAACTACCTCTTTGTTCTTGATTCGTTCTTCGAGTCTCACCTAGCGTCACGCTCATGCCCGAGCACCCTGCCCTGCCCGCCCCTGTTCCCCTGCCGTCCGGCCTGTCCGTCGCCTCTGCGGAGGAGGTGGCCGACGCCCTGGCCTATGCGCTGCGCTATGACGAGCGCGGCAAGCCGCGCCCCTCCGGCGGCCAGCTGGTGGCCAGCCTCGCCGCCGAGCATTTGGTGAAGCATCTGGAGCGCGCGGGCTTCCTGGTGCTCAAGCGGCCTCCGGTCCCGCTGCACAGCGCAGGGTAGCCCCCATGCCGGCCCCGGACGCCAGGCTGCGCGATCTCCGGGCCAGGCTCGCCAGGATCGAGCGCGGCGGACCGGGACACGCGCAGCCAGCCCTTTCCCTGTCGCCCCTCATCGATGAGCACCTGCCCGGCGGTGGCCTGGCGCGCGGCGCGCTGCACGAAGTCCAGGCCACCGATGCCGGGGCGGGCCTCGCCTTCTGCGCCCTGGTGCTGGCCCGGACCGAGGGTCCCATCCTGTGGATCGCGCCCCGGCCGGACAGCGTCTGGGCGCCGGGCTCGGTCGCGCTGGGCCTCGGGCCGGACCGCCTGCTCATCGCCCACTACAAGACCGCCGCGGACGGGTTGTGGACCATGGAGAAGGCCCTGCGTTGCCCGGCGCTCGGCGGCGCCGTGCTGGAACTCGACCGGCTCGACATGACCGCCACCCGCCGCCTGCAGCTGGCCGCCGAAGGCTCGCCGCGCATCGGCCTGCTGCTCCGCAACGCCGCCGGGCATGGCCCCTCCAGTGCGGTGACCCGCTGGCGCGTCGGCTCGCTGCCGGACGCGGCGGCCCGGCCGCGCTGGCAGCTGGAGCTGCTGCGCTGCCGCGCCGGGCGCCCGGCCTCCTGGCAGGCCCGCTGGGCGGCGGGACAGTTGGAGGTCGACGGGGCGCCCCTCGCCCGCCCCGCATGAGCCGCCGCTATCTCGCGCTGAGCCTGCCCTCCCTGCCGGTGGACCGCCTGCGCCGCCAGCACCCGGGCTGGGCCGGACGGCCCGTCGCCGTCTGGGCCAGCATCGGCAACCGCCGCTGCCTGTTCGCGACCGATGCCCCGGGCCTGCATCCCGGCCAGGCACTGGCCGATGCCCAGGCCATCCGGCCCGACGCCGTCTTCGCGGAGGCCGACGCCGAGGCCGACGCGGCCCTGCTCGAGCGCCTGGCGCTGTGGGCGCTGCGCTTCACGCCGCTGGCGGCGGTGGATGGCGCCGACAGCCTGCTGCTGGACACCACCGGCGTCGAGAACCTGTTCGGCGGCGAGGAATCCTTGCTGGCCACCGTGCTCGAAAGCTTCCGGGTGGGCGGCTATCGCGCCCAGGGCGCCATCGCCGGCACGCCCGGCTGCGCCGCGGCGCTGGCGCGCAGCGCGCCCCGGCCGCTGGTGCTGCCCTCAGGCGACGAGCCGGCCGCGCTGATCCCGCTGCCGCTGACGGCGCTGCGCCTGCCGCCGGAGATGGTCCAGGGCCTGGCCCGGCTGGGGCTGCAGCGGATCGGCGACCTGCTGCGCCAGCCACGCGGGCCGCTGGCGCGCCGCTTTGGCCGCCCCTTGCTGGACGCCCTCGACGACGCCCTGGGCACAAGGCCGCGCTCCATCCAGCCGGTGCGGCCACCGCCGCTCTTTGTGGCCTGCCGCAATCTGCTCGAACCCATTGTCACCCGCCCGGCCATCGATCGGGTGCTGGAAACGCTGCTGGAGGCGCTGTGCCGGGCGCTGGAGCAGGCCGGTCAGGGCGCCCGCCGCCTGGTGCTGCGGGGGTTCCGGGTCGACCGGGTGGTGCAGGAAGTGGCGATCGGCACCGGTGCCGCCTCACACGCTCCCCGGCATTTGGCCCGGCTGTTCGCCGAAGTGCTGGGCCAGCTGGAACCGGATCTGGGCTTCGAGCGCATGGTGCTGGAGGCCGCCGAGACGGAGCCGGTCAGCCGCGCCCAGGCTCTGCTGAGCCGCAGCGGCGATGGCGCCGCCCCGCAGCCCGCCGCTTTGGCCGAGCTGCTGGACCGCGCCGGGCATCGCATCGCCATCGCCCGCCAGGCACCGCTGCTGAGCCACTGGCCCGAATACGCGGTGGCACCCGCGGATCCTTACGCCGATCCTGGCGTCCCGGCGGCGTGGGGCCGCGCCATCCGTCCGATCCGGCTGCTGCGTGTGCCGCTCCTGGTGGCCGTGACCACCGCGGCGCCGGACGGGCGGCCGGTGCAGCTGCGCCACGCCGGTCGTCTCTACCGGGTGCTGGCGGCCATCGGCCCCGAGCGCCTCACGCCCGAATGGTGGGGCGAGGATGGCCACCGGCCGCGGCGCGACTATTACCGCCTGCAGACGGCCGAGGGACCGCGACTGTGGGTGTGCCGCCTGTTAGAGCCCGGTGCCGAAGCCCGCTGGTTCCTGCATGGCGAGCTCGCCTGAGCCATGCCGCCCGCCTATGCCGAACTGGGTGCCCGGTCGAACTTTTCCCTGCTGGACGGCGCCTCGCACCCGGCGGAGCTGGTGCTGACCGCCAGGGCGCTGGGGCATGCAGGCCTCGGCATCTGCGACAGCAACAGCCTGGCCGGGGTGGTGCGCGGGTATGTCGCGGCCAAGGAGGCCGGACTGCCCTATGTGGTCGGCACGCGGCTGGTCCTGGACGACGGCGCCGCCTTTCTGGCCTGGCCGACGGACCGCGCCAGTTACGGGCGGCTGACCAGCCTTTTGTCACGCGGGCGCATGCGCTCGCCGAAAGGCGAATGCCAGATCCGCCGCGACGAGATGGTCGAGCACGCCCAGGATTGGTGCCTCGCCGCCATCCCGCCACGAACGGTCGATCCAGCCTTTGTTGACAAGTTTACAGCGCTCGCCGGTCAGTTGCGCGGGCAGCTGGCGCTGCCCCTGTTCTGCGCCGCCGCCGTCTACCTGGATGGCCGCGATCAGGAGCGCATGGCCTGGCTGGACGACGCCATCCGGCGCGCGGGCGGCGGCGCCGCGCTGCTGGCCTGGAACGACGTCCGCTACCACCACCGGCGGCGCCAGCCCCTGGCCGACCTGCTCTCCGCCATCCGGCTGGGCTGCACCGTGGACGCGCTGGGCCAGCAGGCCGAGCCGAATGACGAGCGCCACCTGAAACGCCCGGCCGCCATGGCGCGGCTCTTTGCCAAGCATCTCGAGGCGCTGGACAGCACGCTGCGGGTCCTAGAGGCGGCGCGGGGCTTTTCCCTGGACCAGCTGCGCCACGAATACCCGGACGAGATCCTGGAGCCGAACATCCGACAGAACCTGTTCCTGGCCTTTGTCTACAACGCGCTGGGCGTGCCGCTTGCCGCAGGCGTGCTCTACCCGTTCCTTGGTCTCCTGCTCAGCCCCATCGTCGCGGCCCTGGCCATGGCGCTGAGCTCGGTGTCGGTGATCGGCAACGCGCTGCGCCTGCGAGCCGTCCACCTGCAGAACCCAGCCCGCCCGGTCCCGTAAAGGTATCCGCCTCGCGTCTGAAACCTTGAGCCACATCAGGCCGGGAAGCGGGGCGGCAGTCTATGATCCTACATGTGGGGAGGAGATCCAGCATGCATGACCATGCGGAATCTTCTTGGTGGCGCAGCCGGACCGGCATCGCCGTCATCGGTCTCGGGCTTATCGCCGCGTTCTACGTTCTTCGGGAACACTACGCGCACGTCTTCGGCGTGAAGGCACTGCCGCCCGGGACGCGGCTTGGCTGTCTGGGTCGGAACCCTCCCTTCCCGCCGCGTCCAAGCCGTCGATAACACGGTGCGTACCGACGATGTCGTCCATCTGGCCTGCGAGGGTGTGGGACTGCTGTGGCGCAGCGATTTCCAGAACGTCCGGCAATTGCTTTAGGCGCTGGTGCGTCGGTCGCCTGACATCCTGGGTGAGGAGCTCCAGGCGCCAAGCTGCCAGTCATCCAGACGCCGCTGCAGCCATGCGACCGGCAGAGGTCCATATGGGGCCGGTGACGCTGCTGAACCGATGACAAACCGGGGGTTTTATCGAGCGTCCACCCTGCCCGAGTCGCAATTGGCTAGGATGGGGGATCTATCGAGCTGTCTGCCTTTTGTTCACACGCAGGGCGGGGGATCTATCGAGTAGAGTGGGGGATTTATCGAGGAGCCCTGACGAGAAATCAGGGGATTGGCAGGGTTATCCCGGGGGGTCTCTCGAGCATACTAATAGTTAGAATCTACTAATAACCTCTAGTAGTTGGCTCGATAGAACCCCCGGCGACAGATGGGCGGATCTGATACACAATGCCGACCGTGATGATTGTGTGGCTGCTGAACGGGTGCGGTAGTTAGCAATGGGCGAGGTTCACCGGCTTCTGACGACGAAGGGCAAACAGGCGGCTCTGGAAGAGGGCGCCATGTCCCGCGAGGTCATCGAAGCCGCTGCCGCGTACATGGCAGCTGAGGATAGCCCCCTGGCCTTCGCGTACAGCGGCTGGGCCCAGTGTGCCCTTCCTCACCGACGAACACCACCTGGCCAGCTTTGGGTCGTGGAGTCCGACCACGTCCGGCTCGTCGTTGAGCCCGGTCACAGAGCATCTGGCAAGAAGGGCGACGGGCCAATGGAGCCGGTCGGAGTGCCTTTCGGCGCCTATGCCCGCCTCATCATGCTCTACCTCCAGACCCAGGCGCTCCGGACGGGCAGCCGCGAGGTGGAGCTCGGTGGCTCCTGGCGCGCCTGGATGCACCGCATCGGCGTCCCTTGGGGAGGCAGCAGCGGCAAGGCTGTCCGCGAGCAGGCCGAGATGATCGCCCGGTGCCGCCTGACCTTCCATGTTCAAGGGATGGGCCGCAGCGGCTTGGTGAACCAAAGCATAGTAGACGCGGCGGACTTTATCGAGGAGATGAGCGATGACCGGCAGGGGCGGCTGTCGCTCGAGACAGCCAAGCTGTCGGAGAGCTTCTTCGCGCAGCTTCAGAAGCACCCAGTCCCACTGGAAGAGAGCGCCATCCGGCCGCTGGCGAACAATTCGGCCGCCCTCGATGTTTTAGTATGGTTGTCTTATCGGCTCCACAGCCTGCAAGTGCCTCGGCTGGTCACTTGGCGCGCCCTAAAGGCGCAGTTCGGGACCTCGTACAAAGAACTGTATCACTTCAAGGCCCGGTTCCCGGACCTCCTGCGCCTAGCGCTAGCTGTTTATCCGGACGCCCAGGTTGAAGTTCAGGATGAAGGCGTCCTCCTGAAACCGTCCAGGCCGCCGGTCTCGCCCAAGCTAATCCAAATCGGCTGAAGCAAGAATTCTCGATAGATCCCCCACCTGAGTTCTTTGGAATCCTCGATAAGCCCTCAGCAGCCCTCGATAGATCCCCCAAAACCCTTGCAGATCAGAATCCGAGAGCTTTGAGGCAGGCATCCAGAGTCTTCTCCGCCACCGATTGGATACCTCGAACTACTGGTTGCTACGCAGTTTTCACGACCAGAATCGTCGCCTCAGGTCGTGATGCGGCCCTGCTGATGAGGCTGGATGATCGCTTGCGGCGATCGGTGCTGCTCTTCCCGGAGCAGCGGGGTTATGCGGGCGCAACTCGGGTGCTGAGCCAGACCGATGGTGCGCACGAACAACGCCATGCGGTGCTTCTGCGCGGCAAAGGCATGCTTGATACCGGAGCGGATCCGGGCGCAGCGGCATTAGCTTTCACCTGCTGGTCCGAGAGGTCGCGGGGCGGAGGATGGCGGAACTGAATGCGCTCGGCGAGGCCGCGTCCGTTACCGTCCAGTGGCGGATCAACCCATGCCACCGGTCGATACCGATATGGCTTTTATAGCCGAGACCGGCACCACGATCTGGATGGCCTGGTGCTGAGTGCTCTCGGACTAAAGCCAGATCGTCTTGGCATCCGGTACCGCACTGTGCCGGCCGAGCCTTCTCCAGAGCAGAGTAACGCCGCAAGCTCAAGCTCAGATTCGGCGCCTTCTGTACAAGATGCTTTCTAGCCTGAAGGCATTTTTCCTCTTCGCTTTATAGTGCTCAAAATCGCCAACGTCTTTCTGATCAAGCCGCTTTCAAGCAACACTGCTTCAAAGCATAAAGATGGTTAAGGTGCTGTACGCGTTCGATGTTAATGCGTGAGATGCAACATGGCAAAGCATCTTGTACATCATGCCTCGCCGCTTTCAAGCATTGCTGCCTGATCGCTTTGGTGCCATTCTATCGCACCGCTTTCATGCAGGAAGGCATTCATGGCAACGATCTCCGTCGCGAGCGACAAGGGAGGCCCTGGGAAGACCACCACGGCCATCCTGATCGCGTCTGAACTGGCCCTCGACGGCTACCGTGTCACCGTTCTTGATACTGACGCCAACCAGCAGGCCGTAGCGTTCGGACGCAAGGCCAACATCCCCGGTCTTACCGTCGTGGGCGAGGTGCGCGAGGACAATATCCTGGCCGAATTGCGGAAGGCGGAGGCGGGAAGCGAGGTCGTCATCGTCGATCTGCCGGGCGGCTCCTCGACCCTGGCGCTCAAAGCCATGCACCGCAGCCACTTCGTGCTGGTGCCGACGCAGGCCGCCTTGCCGGACGTAAAGGCGGCCATGAAGACCATCGCGCAGATCGACGATGCGCAGGAGTTGTCGCGCACCCCTATCGCACGCGCCATCATCTGGACGCGCATTTTGCCGGGCTTCGAGAGCCGCGGCGCCCGTCATGTCCGTCAGTCGGTCGAGGCCGACGAGACGCTGCCCATCCTGAAGGCCTCCATGATGGAGCGCGCCGTGTTCCGCGAGATCCATATCACCGGGAAGGTGCCCCGGCAGATCGATCCCGCCAGCGCTGCGTCGGCCAACGTGGCGGCCGTCACCGCCGAGTTGCTCCAGCGTATCTCCCAGTTGGCCGAGGCCGCATGACCAAGTTTCCCCCAATCACCGATGAAATCAGGCAAGCTGGGAAGAAGGTTGAATTGAACCTGAAGCCACGCCCGGAATTGCCCGACGAGGCCATCGAGGCGAACTCCCGTTCTATCGGCGAGCGCTATGGCTCCAATACCCAGATCACCGCGGAAGCTGTCCGCCCGGCATTCCGGCCCAGCGCGCCTCCGCCTCCGCAGATGGCGCCGCTTACCAGTGTGCGTTTCGACTGCCCGGACTATCTGGACAAGGAACTAGCGGTGCGGGCAGCAGAGGAAGGAGTGACCAAGACCTACCTGATCCTGAAAGCGCTCGGCGCGGCGGGCTTCCGGCTCGATGACATCGATCTGGTAAAGGACCGTCGGCGTATCAGGCGCTAAGGAAATTCTGCCTCTTCGCTTCTTGTACAAGACGCCTTGCTGCATCTTGGCGGTGAGGCGTTCCTGTTCTAGCGCCGGTATGGGGCAGCAGCGGCAGGCATCCACGGCTCGGACAGAACGATCACGCGTGGCAAGGAGATGAGCTACGGTCGGCCAGAGTAGGCCGTCTGACTGCCGGCTCCTACTCCCCCCTCTATCGCGGCCATCGCTCCCGGCGTAGCTGGCGAACCCGGCCTCGCCACGGCGCTACAGCCTGCCGTCGGAAGCCTCGGCGATGCGCCGCACCAGCAAGAGCAGGATGACAGCGACCACGGCAAGCGGCATCGCGTTCAGAGACGAGGAAGGTATAAGGCCTCCCCAGCAGGGTAGGGGCGGAACGCGTCCGTCCGGCAGTGCTGATTCTACGTCGCCGCCCCATGCGCGCGCCAGAAACGGGGCATTCGGCATCCACCCGTGCAAGAGCACACTACCAACTGTCCTTCGCCTCGTAGGTGGGCATCGTCTCATGCAACCCGGTGAGGGAGGATTGCGGCATAGCCTCGATGGCTTCTGGTAAGGCGGTATTATCGGATCGGTCGGGGCGTCGCAAACACAGGGCAGGGGCCTGCCTAGCCCTCATCGGAAGGGCGCCTGGCCGCGTAACCCGGCCTACCTAGCAGCAACACCGCAACGCCGTCGCGTGCACTCCTCGCCGGCAGGGATTGGCCGGAAGCCGCCTGTCCGCTTCTGTGGCGGTAGTGCGCAGAAGCGGACGTCAGACGACTGACCTACGGTCACTGAACTGCGGCAAGGCATCTGCTTCACCGGTGACGCCACACCATGGCCTCCGGAGCCCGCTGCCTTTTGTCACGCCGCATCGACTTGACTGCCAGCTGTTATATCGATAATACCCGATATATGGAATCAGAAGACGCCCTTGCCTGCCTGGGCGCCCTGTCACAGTCCACCCGGCTGGAGACTTTCCGGCTGCTGGTGCGGCATGAACCCGAGGGCCTGCCTGCCGGTGAGGTCGCCCGGCAACTCGACGTTCCCCAGAACACCATGTCCACGCATTTGGCGGTGCTGACACGTGCTGGGTTGCTGCGGTCCGAGCGCCTCAGCCGCTCCATCGTCTACCGGGTAGACCTGGAATGTCTGCGGGAGATGATGCTGTTCCTGGCCAGGGATTGCTGCGGCGGTCGCGCCGATCTTTGCCAGCCCCTGGTCGCTGGCCTGCTTCCCTGCTGCCCACCCGAGAAGGCCGCCTCATGAGCAACGTCACCATCTACCACAACCCGGGTTGCGGGACGTCCCGCAACACCCTGGCGCTCATCCGCAACAGCGGCGAGGAGCCGGAGGTCATCGAGTACCTGAAGACTCCGCCGTCACGGGAGGTGCTGGGCGATCTCATCCGGCGCATGGGTATTCCGGTGCGCGATGTGCTGCGCCAGAAAGGCACCCCCTACGAGGAACTTGGCCTCGGTGATCCGTCCCTGACCGATGACCAGTTGCTCGACGCCATGGTGGCGCACCCCATCCTCATCAACCGTCCCATCGTGGTGACACCGCTCGGCGCGAAGCTGTGCAGGCCGTCCGAGGCGGTGCTCGACATCCTGCCGAACCCGCAGCAGGGCGCCTTCACCAAGGAGGACGGCGAGAAGGTCGTCGGTGAACCGGGCCACCGCCTGATCTGAGTCGGGCGCCCGCGCCCTCCCATTCCGGGGACCGACGAGCCAAGCCGCTGACCATCGCTGACAGCGGATGGTCCGGCGCGCCCTGACGCCCGAGAGAACACGCCCTTCATGCTGGCCCTGGCCATCTTCGTCCTCACTCTCGTCCTGGTCATCTGGCAGCCACGCGGTATCGGCATCGGCTGGAGCGCCATGGGCGGCGCCGTGCTGGCGCTCCTGACGGGCGTCATCGGCTGGGCCGATGTCCCTGTGGTCTGGGACATCGTCTGGGACGCCACCTTCACCTTCGTGGCGCTGATCATCATCTCGCTTCTGCTGGACGAGGCCGGGTTCTTCCAGTGGGCCGCGCTGCACGTGGCGCGCTGGGGCGGCGGAAACGGGCGGCGGCTGTTTCCGCTTGTCGTGGTGCTGGGCGCGCTCATCGCTGCCTTCTTCGCCAATGACGGCGCCGCCCTGCTGCTGACGCCCATCGTCATGGCCATCCTGCTGCGGCTGAACTTCTCCGCAGGCGCCACGCTCGCCTTCATCGTCGCCTGCGGCTTCGTGGCCGACACCACCAGCCTGCCGCTGGTGATCTCCAACCTCGTCAACATCGTCTCGGCCAACTATTTCGGCATCGGCTTCGACCGCTATGCGGCGGTGATGGTGCCGGTGAACCTGGTGGCGCTGGTGGCAACACTCGGCGTGCTCTGGGCCTACTATGGCCGCCAGGTGCCCGCGAGCTATGCGTTGGACCGACTGGAGCGGCCCGGCGCCGCCATCCGCGACCACCTCGTCTTCCGGGCGGCCTTTCCGCTGCTTGCGGTGCTGCTGCTGGCCTATTTCGTCCTGGCACCGCTCGGCGTGCCGGTGGCGGCCGTGACCGGCGCCGCAGCGCTCCTCCTGCTGGTGCTGGCCGGGCGCTGGCACCGGGGAGGGCAGGGCGCCCTTGTCTCCATCCGCAAGGTACTAGGCGAGGCTCCCTGGCAGATCGTCGTGTTTTCGCTCGGCATGTACCTGGTGGTCTATGGCCTGCGGAACGCCGGGCTGACGGACCATCTGGCTGGCGCACTGGAATGGCTGGCCGGGCATGGCCTCTGGGCCGCCACCATCGGCACGGGCGTCGGCGCCGCGCTGATCTCCTCCGTGATGAACAACATGCCGAGCGTGCTGGTGGGCGCCCTGGCTATCGAGCAGGCGCAGGGCATCCCGCTCGCCATCCGCGAGGCGATGGTCTACGCCAACGTCATCGGCTGCGACCTGGGGCCCAAATTCACCCCCATCGGCAGCCTGGCGACGTTGCTCTGGCTGCATGTGCTGTCGCGCAAGGGCACCACCATCACCTGGGGGCAATACATGAAGGTCGGCCTCGTCATCACGCCTCCGGTGCTTCTGGCCGTGCTGGCCGCCCTGGCGCTTTGGCTGCCCGTGGTGGGTACGCCGTGAGCAACACGACCAAGCGCGCCATCCGTCCGTTCCTGACGACGGGGAGACCCTAATGCCATCCGACCTCGACCTCACGCTGCCCAACGTTGCCGACGACCATCTGCAGATGCCGAATCTCACCCGGCTCGGCATTCCCGGCGCCAGCACGCACCCACCGCGCATCCTGCTGCTCTACGGCTCGCTGCGGGAGCGGTCCTACAGCCGGTTCCTGACGCTGGAGGCCGTGCGCATCCTCCGCCGCCTCGGCGCCGAGACGCGGGTCTTCGACCCCCGCGACCTGCCGGTGGTCGACAGCGTACCCGCCGACCACCCCAAGGTGGCGGAACTCCGAGAGTTGTCCCTGTGGTCCGAGGGCCAGGTTTGGTGCAGCCCGGAGCGGCACGGCGCCGTCACCGGCATCCTGAAGAACCAGATCGACTGGCTGCCGCTGGAGAGCCGCGGCGTCCGTCCGACCCAGGGGCGCATGCTGGCGGTGATGCAGGTCTCCGGCGGCAGCCAGAGCTTCAACAGCGTCAACACCCTGCGCCTGCTCGGGCGCTGGATGCGGATGATCACTATCCCCAACCAATCCTCCGTGCCCAAAGCGCATGAGCAGTTCGACGAGGCGGGACGCATGCTGCCGGGGCCGCTCTATGACCGCGTCGTCGACGTCATGGAGGAACTGGTGAAGTTCACCCTGCTGACTCGTGACATTTCGAGCCACCTGACCGACCGCTACAGCGAGCGCAAGGAGCGGGCGGAGAAGCAGGCCAAGGCGGACTTGGCTAAGCTCTCGGGCGCCGTCGGATAGGCGCTGGAGCTCTCGTGCGGACAGTAGGCAAGAGAGGACAACCTCTGCTCGTGAACGGATAAAGACGTTTCCACTGACACCAAGCCCACGAGAAGGCCGGGCTCAGGTAGCTGACAGGATTGTTGGTGCGGCGCGTTATTGTTAACGAGAGTTAATCTCAGCTACCCGTCCACCGGGAAAGGCCCGCCATGACAAACACGAAGTCCGTCACCTATCCCGCCATGCCCACGCTTCGCCGCCGCCACGCGCTCGCGCTGCTCGGCGCGGCTGGCTTTGCCCTGCGGACTGCACCGGCGCGTGCCGCCGCGGTGGAGAAGAGCGTGAAGCTGGCGCCCGGCCTCTACGAACTGGTTGTCAGCACCACCACAGGCCTTGTGCATGTGGCGAGTACCGGCCCGCGCGGCGCCGACGACGCCAAGATCCTTGGCCTGGATCCGCGTACCCTGGAGGTCCGCTCCACCATCGAGCTCGGCGCGAACACAGCTTTCGGCCTCGGCGTGAACGACAGCACCGGCATGCTGTTCGGCACCGGCACGCGCAAAGGCAGGGTGCTCGCCATTGACCTCCGCACCGGCAAGGTCAAGACGGAGATCGGCGAGGGCGAGAACAACCATCCGCGGCAGGTCGTCGTGGACGAGGCGCGCAACCGCGCCTTCGTCTCCAACTTCGGCTTCCGGGAGAAGCCGAGCGCCGTGTGGGTGGTGGACACGGCTGCCAACACCCTCGCCAGCGTCATCACGGAAGGGCTGGAAGGGGGTATCTCGGGCCTTACCCATGACCCTGCGGGAGACCGGATCTTCGTGGCCGCCTTGCAGACGAACGAGGTGGTGGAAGTGAGCCTTGCCCGCCGCGCCGGGGTGCGCCGCTTCGCCTCCGGCGGGGACGGGCCAATCAACTTGGCCTTCCACGCCGCCAGCGGGCGCCTGTTCTGCACCAACCAGAAGAGCGGCCAACTGGCCGTGCTGGATGCCGCGTCCGGCCAGCCGGTCAAGGTGCTGGAGACAGGTGCGGGCGCGCTGGCCGTCACCTTCTCGACCGACGGTGCGCTGGCCTATGTCACCAACCGTGGGGCTGGCACGGTCAGCCTGGTGGACACGCGCGCGCTGACCGTGCTGGCGAGCCTGCAGACCGGCACGCACCCGAACACCGTGGCCGTGGATCGGCGCACGGGGCTCGCCTATGTCAGCAACAAAGCCCGCTCGGCGCCGCGTCCTGCCCAGGGCCAGCCTCCGGCCCCGGCGCCCGAGGACCCGAACGGTGACACGGTGAGCCTGATCCGCGCCTAAGATCATGGCCGTTCCGGCGGGCAACCGCTGAAACGGCCCGGAGTGGACACGGCTGGGAAGAGCCGTGTGAACGGTCAGGCGCCAGTGCTGGGACCGAGGGCTTCGATGATGCGGCACTCCGCCACCTTGCCGTGGCGGCACTGTCCGATGAGGGAATCCAGTTCGCGGCGCAGTGCCTGGAGGTCGGCAATCTTCCGGTCCACATCCTCCAGGTGCTCGCTGGCGATGACGTCCACCGCGTCGCAGGAGCGCTCGCGGTCCTCGGCCAAGTCGAGCAGTGTGCGGATCTGATCCAGCGAGAAGCCGAGGTCCCGCGCACGCCGGATGAAGCTCAGGCGGCCAAGGTGGGCCTCGCCGTAGGTCCGGTAGTTCCCGGCGCTGCGGGCCGGGGCCGGGAGCAGCCCCACACGCTCATACCAGCGAATGGTTTCCACCTTCGTCCCGGTCGCCCTGGCGAGAGCGCCGATGTTCAGCAAGTTCTCCAAAGACATCACCTTGACCCTGTAGCGACTACAGGGTCTATATAAGACGTCATCAGTTCCCCGCAACCAGCGGGGACCCACCTGCGAAGGAGGCAAGCGATGGCGAATGGTGACACGGCAGCAGGAACATCGGTCGACCTGCGTTACCGGGTGGAGGGCATGGATTGCTCCGGCTGCGCCCTGAAGATCGAGGGTGCGGTCGAGCAGATCGGCGGCGCCGAGGACATCCAGGTCAACTACAAGACGCAGACCCTGGAGTTCCGCCTGAATGAGGCGACCACGCCACGCTCGGCCGTCGAGGAGAAGATCCGCGGTCTGGGCTACGGTGTCGCGGCCCTGGCGTAACCAACAGGAACAGGATGACAGCCATGGCTGACGGCGGAACGGCTCAACTAGCCCCCAAGTCCAGGGCGGCCCTGCGATACCACGTGGAGGGCATGGACTGCCCGTCCTGCGCCTCGAAGATCGAAACTGCCGTTGGCCGCTTCGGCGGGGCCGAGGACATCCGGGTCAACTACCACAGCCAGGTCCTGGCCTTCCGGCTGGACGAGGCGGCGACCCCGCGTTCGTCCGTCGAGGAGGGGATCCGCAAGCTCGGCTACGGCGTCGCCCCGGTCGAGGCGCCGCGGGTGGTCGCGGGCGAGCCTGGCGCGGTCGCCGCCGACGTACCGCTCGTTCGCCCACGCCAGCCCTGGTGGAAGGGGAAGAAGGCGCGGCTTGCCGCGGCGATCGGCGCCCTCATGGTGGCCGGGTTCGCCGCTTCGCTCGCCGTCCCGTCGCTGGACCACTGGGCCTACGTACCCGCCGCCCTGATCGGGCTCGTCTTTTTCGGCAGGAAGGCCATCGCCGCGGCGCGCGCCGGTTCGCCCTTCAGCATCGAGATGCTGATGTCGATCGCCACTGTCGGCGCCATCGCCATCGGAGCAACCTCCGAGGCGGCCGTGGTGGTGTTCCTGTTCACTGTCGGCGAACTCCTGGAGGGCATCGCGGCCGGGCGCGCCCGCGCGGGGATCGAGGCGCTCGGCGCCCTGGTGCCGAGGACCGCGCTGCGCATCGAAGACGGCACGGCACGGGAGGTGCCCGCCGCCAGCCTCAAGGTCGGCGACCTCGTCCTGGTCCGCCCGGGTGACCGCGTCTCCGCCGACGGCGATGTGGCCGAGGGCGAATCCGAGGTCGACGAGAGCCCGGTGACCGGTGAGTCTATCCCCGTTCCCAAGGCGGAGGGCGCCCCTGTCTTCGCGGGCAGCATCAATGCCTCCGGTGCGCTCCAGGTCCGGGTGACGAAGCCTGCCTCCGACAACACAATCGCCCGCATCATCCGCCTGGTGGAGGAGGCGCAGGACGCCAAGGCGCCCACCGCCCGCTTCATCGAGCGGTTCTCGGCCATCTACACGCCGATCGCAGTTGCCGTGGCGGCCCTGGTTGTCGTCGCGCCGCCGCTTATCGTCGGCGCGGACTGGGACACCTGGATCTACCGCGGCCTGGCGCTGCTGCTGGTCGCCTGCCCCTGCGCCCTCGTCCTCTCGACGCCCGCGGCCATCGCCTCCGGCCTCGCCGTCGGCACCCGGCGGGGCCTGCTGGTGAAAGGCGGCGGCGCCCTGGAGACCATCGGCCGGATCCGCGCCGTCGCCTTCGACAAGACCGGCACCCTGACCGAGGGACGCCCGCGCGTGACCGACCTCCTCGCCCTGTCTGGCTCGGAACGCACCATGCTCGGCCTCGCCGCCGCGGTGGAGAACGGCTCCAGCCATCCGCTCGGCCGCGCCATCCTGGAGCGGGCGGACGCGGACGGCATCCCGCTCCGCCCGGCCAAGGAGTCCCGCGCCATCCCCGGCAAGGCCGTCGAAGCCGTCGTGACCGGCAAGCGCGTGACGGTCGGCTCACCCACCCACGCTGCCGCTCAGGCGCCGCTCACGGCTGACGCAACGCGGACGGTCGCCGAGTGGGAGAATCAAGGAAAGGCCGTGGTCGTCGTCTCTGTGGACGGCGCGCCCACTGGCCTGGTCGCGGTGCGCGACGAGCCCCGGCCGGACGCGGCCGCGGGCATCCGGGCGCTCGACGCCCTCGGCGTCGAGGCCGTCATGCTGACCGGCGACAACGTCCGCACGGGTCAGGCCATCGCCGGAGCGCTCGGCCTCAAGGTGAAGGCGGGGCTGCTGCCGGAGGACAAGCTGCGCGAGATCGGCGCCCTCAAGGCAAAGGCGCCCGTGGCCATGGTCGGCGACGGCATCAACGACGCGCCCGCGCTCGCCGCCGCCTCGGTCGGCATCGCCATGGGTGGCGGGACCGATGTGGCCCTGGAAACGGCGGACGCCGCGCTGTTGAACAGCCGCGTCGTGGACGTGGCCGCCCTGGTCGGGCTGTCGCGCGCGACGCTGGCCAACATCCACCAGAACGTGGCCATCGCCCTCGGCCTCAAGGCGGTCTTCCTGGTGACGACGGTGGTCGGCATCACCGGCCTCTGGCCCGCCGTGCTGGCCGACACCGGCGCCACGGTGCTGGTAACCCTCAACGCCCTGCGCCTGCTCGGATACCGCTTCAAGGACGTGGCGCATGGCTAAGGGCCTGCCCAGGGCGCGTCTTGCCTGGACCTGGGGCGCGGCGACGGCCGCGCTGGCCTTCGCACTGGACCAGGCGACGAAGTGGTGGGTGCTGACCCATCTCATGGATCCACCCCGCGTCATCCCCGTCACTCCGTTCTTCAACCTGGTGCTGGGATGGAACCGGGGCGTCAGCTTCGGCCTGCTGTCGGCTGATCACCCCGCGACGCCCTGGCTCCTGTCCTCCCTCGCGCTCGCCGTCGTCGCGGGCCTCGTCGTCTGGACGACACGCGACCGGCGCCCGGAAATGGCGGCTTCGGTCGGGTTCATCGTCGGTGGCGCCTTGGGCAACGTCGTCGACCGGCTGCGGCACGGCGCCGTGACGGACTTCCTGGACTTCCACGTGGCTGGCTACCACTGGCCCGCCTTCAACCTCGCCGATACCGCGATCTTCGTCGGCGTCGCGCTCCTGCTCCTCGTCGGCGGGCGGCGGGAACCAGCGGGCGCGCCGACCTCCGCGGCGCGGCCCTGAGGGCGGGACCGCCGTGAACCCGCTCCTCCAGATGTCCGGCCTCCTGACGGCCTTCCTAGCCGGGATGGTCTCGTTCCTCTCGCCCTGCGTGCTGCCGCTGGTGCCCGGCTACGTCTCCTATGTTGCCGGTCGCTCGGTTGCCGCCGAGCGCGCGACGCCCGGTCGCCTCGCCACGGTCGGCCTCGGCCTCTGCTTCGTCCTGGGCTTCGCGACCGTCTTCGTGGCGATGGGCGCGGGCGCCTCGGCGCTCAGCCAGGCCCTGCTGCGCTACCGTTACGAGGCCGGGATCGTGGGCGGCGTGGTGGTCATTCTGTTCGGCCTCATGACCGCGGGCGTCCTGCGGCTGATGCCGCTGCAACGCGACCTCCGCTTCATGCCGACCCTCAGCGGCGGCACGCCGCTCTCCGCCTACGTGCTCGGGCTGGCCTTCGCCTTCGGCTGGACGCCCTGCATCGGGCCGGTGCTCGGCGCCATCCTGGCGCTGACCGCCACCAGCGAGATCAGCCACCTCGGCATCGTGCTCCTGGCCGCCTACGCGGCCGGGCTGGGCGTGCCCTTCCTGCTGGTGGCCGCCTTCGCCGACGCCTTTCTACGCGGCCCGTTCCGCAGCCTGCGACGCGTCGGGCGCGTTCTTCAGATCGTGGCGGGTGGCATCATGGTGGCGATGGGGGTGGCAATGATTACCGGCCACCTGACTGACTTCGCCATCCTGATGCTCCAACTCTTCCCCTGGCTCGGGAGCATCGGATGAGCGGCGCCGCGGATTCTAAGAAGCGCGCCTAATACGCCGTCAGCCACACCGCGAAGCATGCAACTCCGCCCGGCTGGGTTTAGCGCTCCTCGGCCCTCGCCGGGTGCGCCCTTGCCGAAAGACATCGTGCTCGGTGTCCCAAGGTGGCCACCATCGCGGCTTCCGCGACACCGCGCAAAAACAGGGAGAACAGAATGCCGTCTCAGCCGATCGTACGGGGCTTTTACGATGATCAGACCGGAAGCGTCTCCTACGTCGTGGCGGATCCGCAAACAAAGAAATGCGCGGTTATCGATCCCTTGTTAAGCTTCGACCGCAATTCATGCAGCCTTGCGACCCAGCCAGCCGACGAGATTGCCACCCATATCCGGGAGCGCGGACTGATCCCGGAATGGGTGCTCGACACCCACCCGCATGCTGACCACCTTTCTGCCGTCGCCTACCTGGGCGAGCGCCTTGGCGTGCCAACAGGCATTGGCGAACAGACCCTCGCAGTTCAGGCGATCTGGTCGGACATCTATAACATCCCCGATCTCGAGGTCGGTGGCCGCGACTATTGGGACCACATGTTTGCAGATGGTCACTGCTTCAATCTTGGCGCCTTGGAAGTGAGGGTGATTTTTTCCCCAGGCCACACCGCGGCCTCGGTCACCTACGTCGTTGGCGACGCCGCGTTCGTGCATGACACCCTCTTCATGCCGGATGCGGGCACGGCACGAGCCGACTTCCCTGGTGGTAACGCGCGGGCCTTGTACCGCAGCATCCAGAGCATCCTCGCGTTGCCACCGACGACACGCCTCTTCACCGGCCACGATTACCGTCCGGGCGGGCGCGAACCGCGTTGGGAGTCCACCGTAGCGGAGCAGCGGGCAACCAACATTCACCTACGGGACAGCGGCGGAGAGGACGGGTTCGTTCGGCTGCGGGAGGAACGTGATCGAACGCTTCCTCTGCCAGCGATGATGCTCTTTGCATTGCAAGTGAACCTCCGCGGCGGACGTCTGCCGAAGCCGGAAGCGAATGGCACCTCATACCTGAAGCTGCCGATTGACCGCTTTCGAACGAGCGCTGCCAGGGCGATGGACGCAGAATGATCGGCCGGTTTTGGACGGCCTCTCCGAAGCGGCCAGCGATCCCAGCATTGAGCTCACGGTCATCTTGGGCCGTGCATCTGGGTGGCGGTGCTGAGGTCTTTCCAATGTACGAAAGGCGCCCGTCACCTCGTAGCACGCGACATCTTGATGGCCATGGGCGCCGCGCCGGTCCGCTATTTCAGATCCGGCACCCCCTGAACGTATCGGTACGGTCTTGGCTCGGGAGCATCGGATGAGCGACGACGACGACCTGCCCAAGGACCTCGCCCACATCACGCCCGCCTACCGCCGGGCGCTCTGGATCGTGGTCGGCCTCAATGTCGGTTATGGCCTGGTGGAGATGGTCGGCGGCTTCATCTCCGGCAGCCAGGCGCTCAAGGCGGACGCCCTCGACTTCCTCGGCGATGGCCTAATCAGCTTCCTTGGCCTGCTGGCGATCGGCTGGAGCCTCGCCTGGCGTGCCCGCTCCGCCCTCATTCAGGGCCTGTTTCTTGCCGTGCTTGGCGTGGGCGTGCTCGCCACCACCGGCTATCGGGTGCTGGTGCTGAACCAGCCCGAGGCCGAGCTCATGGGCCTCTTCGGCGCCGTCGCGCTGGTGGTGAACGTGGCCTCCGCAGCGGTCCTCATGCCGCACCGCGAGGGCGACGCCAACGTCCGGGCCGTCTGGCTGTTCAGTCGCAACGATGCCATCGGCAACCTGGCCGTGGTGGTCGCGGCGGGCCTGGTCTGGTGGACCGAAACTGCGTGGCCAGACCTCGCCGTGGCGTTCGTCATCGCCGGGCTGTTCCTGCAATCCGCCTGGGCAATCATCCGTGATGCTCGTAGCGACCTTGATAAGGCAGGCCAGGGAGAACAGCAGTCCGACCGATAGCCGCCATCAACTTATCAGCTTGCCTGCTTGGTGGTGCATGCAACAGGCATGATGATAACGGCGCTGCCCATCGTTGCTGCCCTTGGCAGGAGCAGCAGGTGGGCAGGCGCCACAGCGAGGGCGCGGCTTCCTGGGGTATGGCACGGCGGCTTGCGCCGGGGCCCGGCCAGCCGGTGCACCTTCCTGGAAGACCTTTCCGTTCCGGTCCTTGCAAAGCGGGCTGCCTGCTGCGGCTGGCGAGCCTAACCACGTCACCACACCCGCGGCGTGACATCGGTTGCCCGCTCACCACGGAGGAGCCGACAACTTGGCCATCACCCGCACCGGCCTGGAAGAGAACCAAGTCGCCATCTACTTCGCCGCCGTCGTGGCGGGCGCGATCGCGGCCGTCGCCGCGCCCGGCGCGGCGTGGGGGGCGGTCATCAACCCCGCCCTCGCGGCCCTGCTGTACGTGACCTTCCTCCAGGTGCCGCTGGCGGACCTGCGAAGGAGCCTGGCCAACGGGCGCTTCCTGCTGACGCTGCTGGCGGTGAACTTCGTTGCCGCGCCCCTGGTGGCGTTCGCCCTGGCTTCCATGCTGCCCGGCGAGCAATGGGTGCTGCGCCTGGGTGTCCTGATGGTGCTGCTGGCGCCCTGCATCGACTACGTGGTCGTGTTCACCCACCTCGGCCGCGGGGACGCCCGCCTCATCCTGGCGGCGACGCCGGTGCTGCTGGTGGCGCAGATGCTGCTGCTCCCCGTCTACCTCGGCCTATTCATCGGCGAGCGGGCCATGGCGATGATGCAGCCCGGTCCCTTCATCGAAGCCTTCGTCTGGCTGATCGCCGTGCCCCTGGCTCTCGCCGCGGCCACTCAGGCGTGGGCGGCGCGCTTCGGCGCCGGGAAGGCGGTCGCGGACGCCATGGGATGGCTGCCCGTTCCCCTGATGGCCGTGGTGCTGTTGGTGGTCATCGCGGCCGTTGCCCCGAACGTGGCGGCCCAGGCAGGCTCCGTCGCCATGCTGGTGCCGGTCTACGTCGCTTTCGCCGCGCTGATGCCGGTCGTAGGTAGCGTCATCTCCAGGTATGCAGGCCTGGAGGCGGGCGCGGCGAGGGCGGTCACCTTCAGCGGCGGCACCCGGAACTCCCTGGTCGTCCTGCCGCTGGCCTTCGCTATCCCGGAAGCCGGTGCGCTGCTGCCTGCCGCGGTGGTGACGCAGACGCTCGTCGAACTCGTCGCCATGCTGGTCTACATCCGCTGGGTGCCGAGGCTGGTGCCCGCCAACCCCGGCCTTGCTGCGGAGTGACGGTCATCCCGCCGTTGCCGACCACGCGGGGAAAGGGTCAGCCAGCCGCTGGCGGCGGATCTTCCGCGTGGCAACAACCCTTCCCGTCCACCTGGACAGGCGGGCACGGCACCGTGCCGTAGGAGCAGAACACACGGCATCGGTCGGCATTGTCTCGGTTCTCGCCGTGCCGCAGTGCGGGCAGGTGATTGTCGACTCCAGGATCATCGGGTCCTCACACGTACGCATAACCGAGCACCAACAGGATGATCCCGACCGCCAAACCTGCCGGAACGACAAGCCGGAGGGCTGGGTTGGGGGAGCAGGCGGAGCCCGGCTCGCAGGCAACCGCTGCCCGCTGGCGCCAGAGCAGGACCGCTCCGCCAGCCAGGCACGCGGCTGCGGCGGCGAGCAGGATCGTGCGGTACGGCCCCAGAAGGACCGCCAGCCCGAAGAGCCAAGCGCTTCCCAGCCCGAGGGAGCCAAGAAGCATCGGCAGCGCACAGCAGGAGGCCGCACCGAAGGCTGCGGCGATGCCCGTCGTCGTCAGCACCATCGCACCGGCTTCCTGGACCGCCCCATGTGCCGGGGTAGCATTCACTTGGGTGTCGGACACGGTCGGCCTCCTTGTCTCAGCTATGCAGCCTACCTACCGTCTGTAGCGACTACAGACTCAAGTCCTTTCTGAGGAGGCGCATGGGATGGGGCAGAGCGGCGTTGCCATCGGTGAACTCTCGCGGCGGACGGGCTGCAACATCGAGACGATCCGCTATTACGAGCGGATTGGCTTGCTTCCAATACCGGCCCGCCGGGGGCGCTACCGCCTCTTCGGTGAGGAGGACATCAGGCGGCTGAGGTTCGTGCGGCGCGCGCGGGAGCTTGGCTTCACCCTGAACGAGGTGGGCGCGCTCCTCGAACTTGGTGCAGGCGCCTGCATCGAGGTCCATGGCATCGCCGCAGCACACCTCGCGGATGTCCGCTCCCGAATTGCCGACCTCCAGGCGATGGAGCGTGTACTGGATGGTGCCGTGCAGCAATGTCAATCCGGGGAGCAGGCCACATGCCCACTGATTGAGACCTTGTCGGGAACAGCGGCCACTACCTAGGCGCAGCGCAAGGAGGGCCATGGGCTAGCAGTCGATTGCTGTGAGTGGTCGTGGCGGCCATTGCGTCGGGCATAGCGGCCAAATCGGCAGCGTCGCCAAGCTGATCTGCATTTGCTGATGCGGAGGCTGGTTCCCACCATGCCGAGTACCGCCTTCGCCAGTTTGCTGGCGAAGGATGTCAGGGGGAAGGCCCTTACTCCACCTCGGGTGCCGTCTCGTCACCGTCCCCCAAAGCCAACTGCATCAGCACAGTATCCAGCCATCGCCCGTGCTTGCGGCCAACCGAGCGCAAGGTGCCGATCGGCTGAAATCCGAACGCCTTGTGCAGGCGGATGGACGCCTCGTTCGCGCTGTCGCCGATGACGGCCACCATCTGCCGGTAGCCGAGTGCGGCGCACTCCTGGATGAGGGCCTCGAGCAGGCGGCGGCCGATGCCGCGCCCTCGGGCCTCCTCACTGATGTAGACCGAGTTCTCGAGTGTATTCCGGTAGGCGGGCCTGGGCCGATAGGCGCCCGCGTAGGCGTAGCCGAGCACGCGACAATCGGTGTCCTCGGCCACCAGGTAGGGCAGCCCGCGTTCGGTGATGGCGATGCGTCGCTGCCGCATATCTTCGGCCGTCGGTGCCTCTGTCTCGAAGGTGGCGGTGCCATGGAGCACGTGGTGCCGATAGATGGTGGCAACAGCGTCCATGTCGGCCTCTCTGGCAGGCCGGATGGTCACCTCGGCGGGCTGATTGGTGAGGTCGGTTGTGATCAGTTCAGGCACGGGAACCTCGTTTTCTTGGATGGAGGATGACTGTCAGGAACGCCGGAGCGCATTGGGCACGAGTGCCAGCACCATCAGGATGTTCAGCATCGCTGCCCCGCACAGGATAGCCAGCGTCGCCTGCGTGCCGAAGCTGTCCAGCAGCCAGGCGCCGAGAAAGGGCGAGGCTGCCTGCGCGATGAGGGTCGGCATGGCGATGCGGCCCATCAGCACGGCGTAGCCCTCCTTGCCGAACAGGGCCAAGGGCACCGTGTCGCGGGCGATGGAGCGGACGCCACTGCCCATGCCGTACATGACGATGCCTGCGGCCACGACGCCGGGCGCACCCACCAGCATGCCCAGGCCAACCGCCACCAGCACCGCCGAGGCCAGCAGGCTCCAGATCGGGTGCGCCTTCTTGCCGAAGAGCATCTCCAGCACGCGGGCACCAACCTGCGCCGGGCCGATTAGCGTGCCCAGGGCGACGGCCGCCGCCAGGGCCAGCCCTTGCGACTGGAGCAGGGTTAGCAGATGGACGGAGATGACGGTCATGATGACCGCCGCCAGGGTAAAGCCCGCCGCCAGCATGATGAAGGCATAGCGCTGGCCCGCCTGCACATGGCTTGGCGCCGAAGCAACCTTGGCGGCCGTGGGTGCTGCGGTGGGCTTGGCGGCTTCACGCGGCACCCCGAACAGGTAAAGGGGCAGCACCACCGCAAGGTGGATGGCGGCATAGGTCAGGCAGGTGCCGCGCCAGCCCAGGTTGTCAACCAGGAAGGCGCTGAGCGGCCAGCAGACCGTGCTGGCGAAGCCGCCGAACAGGGTGACGTGGGTGATGGCCGAGCGCGCCTGCTCGCCGTAGAGCCGCCCCAGTGTCGAGAAGGTCGGATCGTACAGCCCGGCGCCCATGGCCACCCCGAGGACGATCCAGGCCAGCACGAAGACCGGCAGGCTGGGCGCCAGCCCGAGCAGCAGCAGGCCAGCGGAGAAGAGGACGGCGCTGGCCGCCAGCAGCGGGCGGCCAGCGCGCCGGTCAATCAGGTGCCCGATGCGCGGGGACGGCAAGCCGGAGACCAGCATGCCGATGGACAGGGCACCCATGATCGAGGTCAGTGGCCAGCCCGTGTCCGAGGCGATCGGCCCGGCGAGAACGGCCAGCAGGTAGTAGGAGGAACCCCAGGCGAGGATCTGGGCTATGCCGATGGCGGACACGACGATCAGCCTGGAACGGCTGCTGGCCGGATCCGCCAGGGCAGCCTGAGCCGGAAGGGCGACCTGGCTCATTCGCCAGGCTCTGCCGGGACGGCATCCCTCTGGACCACCCACCCGCAGCGCGGCGCGTCCTCAGCCAGTTCGGGCTTCGGCGCGCAGCAGGCGCCCTGAGGTGTCGCGGGCGTGCAGCAGGCCGCCTCGGCCTCCAGGTCGCCGGGAACCTCGCGGCTGGAGCTGCAGACACCGGTCTGCGGCAGGTCCAGCTCGACACGGCGTGCCGCGTCCAGATCGCCCGCGAGGAAGGCGGCGATGGAGCGCACCTGTTCGTAGCCGGTCGCCAGCAGGAAGGTCGGTGCCCGGCCGTAGCTGGTCATCCCGGCAAGAAAAAACCCGTTGTCCGGCTGCTGGAGTTCGAAGGCGCCATGCGGCCGGACGGTGCCGCAGGAGTGCAGGTTGGGGTCGATCAGCGGCGCCAGCAGGCGGGGGCATTCGAGGGCGGGGTCGAGGTCGAGCCGGACCTCGCCGAGGATGCCGAGGTCGGGACGCAGGCCGGTGGCCACCACCATCTCGTCGGCGTCCGCCGTCCAGCCCTCCAGGCTCATGACCTGCAGGGAACCATCGGCGCCCCGGCGGACTTCGTCCACCGAGAAGGGCGCGAGGAGCTTCACGGCACCAATCTCCACGAGGCGCCGCAGCCGCTGGCCCAGGTCGCCGCGCTTCGGCAGCTGGTCGGCCGCACCGCCACCGTAGGCCCGCGTCAGGTCCGCGCTGCGGACCGCCCACAGGACGGTGGTGCCCGGCGCCTGCCCGGCCAGGACGGCGAGGTCGATCAGGGTGCCTACGGCCGAATGGCCGGAGCCGACGACAAGGATTCGTCGTCCGGCGTAGCGGCCGCGCTCGGCGCCCAGCACGTCCGGCATGCCGTAGCGGATGCGGTCGACCTCCTGCCGCTCGCCGATGGCGGGGAGGCCGGAGGCGCCCGCGGGGTTCGGATGCCCCCAGGTGCCAGTGGCGACGATCACCGCCCGCGCCAGCATCCGGCCCTCCTGGCCATCGGCCTGGAACCTGACCTCGAAGGGCTGCTGCTCGAGACCGACGTCACGCACCTTGCCAGCGCGCGACCGCGCGACGCCGGTCACCCGGGTGTTCAGGCGCAGGGTGGCGGCGATTTCCGGCAGAGCGGCCAGAGGCGCCAGGTAGTCTTCGACGAGCGCGCGGCCGGTCGGGAAGGCTTCGGCATCCGGAGCCTTCCATCCGTGCCGCTCCAGGAGTGCGCGGCAGGCGCGGTCCACATTGTACCGCCAGGGCGAGAAGGCGTGGACGTGGCCCCAGTCCAACGGCGCCGTGCCGACCGACAGCCCGGCCTCGAACACCACCGGCTGCAGACCGTGCTCCAGCAGGTGTGCCGCAGCGGCGAGGCCGACCGGCCCGCCACCGATGATGGCGACGGGCAGGGAATTAGGAGCGGGTCGGCCCTCAGAGGCCCTGTTCTGAGGGCCGGGCTTGGCGGAGCAGCAGGCGCTCATCTGGAGTTCCCCTTCCATATGCCTCGGTGGACGATGTATTTGGTCAAGCCGAAAGTCAGCATCGGCAGTTGCCCTTGGCCTTGCTGCGGGCCGCCGCGGCGCGGCCGGTCTCTATCAGGGTGGCCGTGGCGTCCATCCAGGCTTCCAGGCCGACCTTGAAGGCGTCCCGCCCCTTGTCGGTCAGGGTGTAGACCTTCCGCTCGCGGCCGGAGACGACCTCGGACTCCGAGGTCACGTAGCCGCCCTGCTCGAACTCGCGCAGCGTCGGGTAGAGGGCGCCCTCGGAGGGCGAGCAGCAGCCGTTGGTGGTCCGCTCGACGGCGCGCGCGATGTCGTAGCCGTGCGCCGGGCCATCGTGCAGCACCTGCAGGACGAAGAAGCGGCTGAGCGCCATTTTGATGGTCCCGGCCCAGTAGGCGCGATCGGTGAAGTCCGGAGCGGGACGAGAGACGGCGCGGAGGGCAGGTTCCTTGGACAGGTTGTGTTGCAAATTTTGTGGCACGTCGCAGATGGCTTGGAGAGCAGGTAGATCAGGCAGCACCCTGGAACAGCTCGGCGATGAAGGTGGCCTGAGCCCGCATGTCCTGTCCGCCGATATCCCGAAGTTGCCCCTTCCTGATCATCGCCATCGCCTCGTAACCCGCCAGTGTTCGTCGTGCGGTTTGGAAACTGCCGAAGCCGAGCCCAGACCTGATCAGACGCTTCACGCGTCGATGGTCTTGTTCGACGATGTTGTTGAGGTACTTGCGCTGCCGTAGCCGCGAAAAGCGCCAGAGCTCGCCGGCTCGCTTCATGTCTGCCACGGCACGCGGATAGGCCGGGTTCTTGTCCACTGTGATCGTACGCGGGTTCACGGTATGCGGCTGGGCCAGCGCCCTGCGGAAGAAACGCTTCGCGGCCTCCGCGTGCCGCCTGGCCGAGAGCAGGAAATCGATAGTCTGGCCGAGGCTGTCGACAGCCCGGTACAGGTACATCCAGCGGCCTTTCACCTTCACATACGTCTCATCCACCCGCCAAGACCCATTGCTCGGCCGCAGGTTCGGCCGGATCCGCTTCTCGATCTCCGGTGCGTAGGTCTGGGTCCAGCGGAAGAGGGTGGTGTGCGCGACATCCACACCACGGTCAGCCAGCATCAGCTCGAGATCGCGATAGCTCACCGGGAACATCAGGTACCAGCGAACCGCCCAGAGGATCACCTCGGCGGTGAACTGCCGCCCCTTGAAGGACTGGTCCGGCCTCACCGAGGCCATTCGCCGCCGTCTCGCCATGCCAAGGTTTGTACCTGCTCGGGGAGGCTCGGCAAACTTGCAACGGAACCATCGCGTGAACCACGCGGGCCATTTTGGCGGTGATGGCAGTGAACGCCTTGCGCCGGAGGTCCGGATCCTCCCGGTCCTTGGCGACGTAGCGCTCGAACTTGGCGCGGAAGCTGTTCTCCCGCTGACGGATGGCCACCTGGGCGGCCATCCAGAGCGTCCGGCGCAGGCGGGCATTGCCGCGCTTGGACAGCCTGGTCTTGCCGCGGAACTGGCCAGACTGGTGGGTGGCGAGGTCGAGGCCGCAGAACTTCAGGAACTGGCGGTGATGACCAAAGCGGCGCAGGTCACCTGCCTCGGCCAGGATGGCAAGCGCGTTGATTGGCCCGATGCCCGGGACCTGCTGCAGGCGGCGGAAGTCGGCGTGCTCGCCCAGCAGCTCGCCCGCGAGCCGCTCAATGATGTCGCGCTGCGCGATCAGGTGCCGTGCCTCGGCGATGACGAGCCGGAACATGGTGACCGCAGGCGCCTCGGGCGGGATCGGCAAGGCGATGGAAGGCCGGGCGGTGTCGTAGATGTCGCCGAGCAGGCGCGCTTGGCGACCTTGCGGCCGGCGAGATCCCAGGCCGCCGCGACGAAGGCTTCCTTGCTGAGGGCGGTGATGCTGCTTGGCTGAGGGCGGTGATGCTGCTTGGCACGGGGAAGCGCTCGAGGAGGGCGAAGAACCAGTCGCTGCGGGTGTTGTTCCGGAAGCGGTCAACCTCGGGGAAGTACAAAGGCAGGTAGTGGGTTTGGATGCGGTGCAGCGTCTCGGTCTTGGCCTTGGACACCACCTCATGGGTCAGGGACAGCTCCTGGATGTCGTTGATCCCGTGCTCCAGCGGGTCATGGTAGGGCTTGGCCGCGCCGATCCGCAGCATGTGCAGGATGACCCGGGCGTCCTTGGGATCGTTCTTGTCCCAGCCGTTGTGCAGGGCCTCCCTCGTGCGGGCCAGGGCCACGGAGGAGATCAGCCGGACGTCGAAGCCGGCCTGCACCAGCCGCCAGGCGAGCGGGCGGTGGTAGTGGCCGGTTGGCTCCAGCCCCACCATGATCGGACGCTCCAGCGCATGGAGCTCGGCCACCAGCCGGTCGTGCTCGGCACGGGTGTTGGTCACCGTCATCCTCCGGCGCCGCCGGGCCTCAGGCACCTCGATCAGCACCTCGTTCCTGAGCTTGGCGATATCGATGGCGACAAGGACAGCGGCAGGGGGTGTAGGCTGGAACGTGGTCATGGCCGGTCGGCTCCTTTCCGTGTGGCTGGACACCATCACTGTGGAGGCTTGCTGACCGGCCGTGGCCGTCTTTGAACCGGATCATGCCCAATCCGGTTCAACCTTCCCGATGTGCTACGGCCCGGAGTTCGTGTCGAAGGCGCTGGACCGCTGGGCCTATAAGCGCGGCGTGATGCTGGACTTCTCCCGACTGGGCAAGCCAATCGACAACGGCTTTGTGGAAAGCTTCAACGGCCGCCTCCGCGACGAATGCCTGGACACGCATTGGTTCTTGTCGCTGGAGGATGCCAGGAGCAAGATCGAGGCCTGGAGACGGGACTACAATGCGTGCCATCCTCACAGTGCCCTGGGGCACCTGACGCCCCAGGAATTTGCTGCCAAAGCAGCCCGTAAGGGCTGCTGATGAAGCCGGAAAGCTCTCCCTGCCGACGGATCAGTTTCAAGGCTACGGTCAAACTGCGGCATTTGGCACGGATTACGGTCCGTGCACCGGCGCTTTCGTCCGCTCCGCATGGATCGAGCACCTTTCGCATCTTCCGCCAAACGGCTTACGACATAATTTGTCGCAAGCCAGCGAAAGAGCCGCAATGTTCGTTGTCTAAATCTGAAAACGCAGGAGCACGAGGTTAGTTAGGCCGACCGTGCATCATCCATCAGATTTGGGAGTTCCCATGCCGTT
The DNA here is from genome assembly GCF_042651065.1 of Teichococcus aestuarii. Lineage (NCBI taxonomy): Bacteria > Pseudomonadati > Pseudomonadota > Alphaproteobacteria > Acetobacterales > Roseomonadaceae > Roseomonas > Teichococcus aestuarii. Next base: position 28,069 of record NZ_JBHSCH010000047.1, on the reverse strand, counting down.
TTCTAAGATTTTTTCTCTTGGTCTGGGTGTTCTTCTCCTGGCGGGTCCCGCGTTCGCGCACGAAGGTGCGGGGACGTCGGAGAACCCTACTCGCTTTAGCATTGCGGCGAGCCGGGGAGAGGTTGGAGCTGGTGCTCCGGGAAACAGCCGCTCCGCCGAGGGCAATCCTCTGAACGTGCCCATCGAGATCAGCAAGCGAACCTTGCCGCCGCTCGAGGAGAGCATCGCGCTCATGAACAACGCGCCGAGCAGCGACGCCAATCAGCTGAGCTACGACGGTCATCCTTGGAGCCATCACTTGTCCCAGCTGCAGATCCGCCCCGACGGCGGCTCTCAGGTTCCAGCTGGCGCGCTCGGCGGCTGAGCAACTCCCCCGTTAGCACAGTTGCGTTCTATAATGATCTTGCTTTGTTGAAAGGCTCATGCGGTTGCGGCGAGGAGCATGAGGTTGTGGGTAAGGACACGCAGGATGAGTTCACGCCGCTGAGCCTGATGTCCTCGCGCGGTCAGCGCTGAGCCGAGGCAACGCTTGTGCTGGCTAAAGCCACTCTCGATGTGCCCGCGCTGATGATAAAGCACCCGAGGAAAGCGTTGCCGGAGCGCTCGCCTATAGGGCGTCTTCGGCCAGCGCCGTCCGGTGTTGCGGTGGTTCAGGGCAATGATATCAAGCGACATCTGAAACCCATCCATCGTGTTGCCTCACGACGGGATGTTACCGGAGCTTTTTGTGTCGCCGCCAGCCCACGCAGCAGCATCAGCCGCCATGATGCCGGGCACCTAGGTTGTCCCATGTGGCAGCAGACCCAATAGGATCTCCCGTGCCATCGTCAGGCGCTGCACTTTCATGAACCGCTGCACCGTGCGCAGGTGATCCGCCGTGAACCGGTCTGGATACAATGCTCGCAGCTGGTCCAGCGCAGCCACAGCCGTCAACGCAGGCTTCGCTTCCAGCCATATCAGCAGGTGGTCGCGCACCGCATCCAGCATCGATGGCCGCACGATCGGCTTGATCCGCACGTAGCGGCGCCGATGCGTAGGCCGTTGTTCCCCGGCTTCCCACGCCACCTTCAGGCTTGCCGTGAACAGTGCCAAATCCAGTGGCGCCGGTGTCTCCGCCCGGCCAGCCTTTATGCCGCGCGCGTCCACACGTTTGCCCAACTCCACCTGTGCGGCACGGATCCCAGCTAGCAGCAGCACCGGGTCAGCGTCAGCCAGCATACCACGCAGCTGCACCTTGTCGGCCTCCGACACTGAGGCATGTGCCAGCGTCCGCATCACCGGCGGCTCCGGGGCGTGGTAGTGCTTGATCACCCGGGCGCCTTCCCGGCGCTTTTCCCTTAGCTTGAACGAGGGCTGGAACAGGTTGCCGTGTAAACGCGCCGACGCGTACAGTCGCCCCAGGCTTTCTCCAGCCAGCACGCCCTCGAACCGGCCATACCCGACTAGGCGACGGACGATCGCACCGTTCTTCTGCTCCACCCATGCCTGATCATTTTTGCGATACGCGCGTGAGCGCGTCACTTCCAGCCCCTCCGCCCGGCACCAGCCTACGACCAGGTCGTTCATGAACAGGCTGTCGTTGTCGAAATCCACCCCCCGCAGCGGAAATGGAAACAGCTCCCGCGCCCGGCCAAGTGCATGCACCACCATCTCGGCCTCGCGTATCACGATCGGGATGCACTCCGTCCACCCGGTCGCCACGTCCGTCAGCACCATCGTCTGCACGAACCCCCCAGAGACCGTTGTGCCGCCGTGCGCCACGAAATCCACTTCGACCCAGCCCGGGATGGGGTTGCTCCAGTCATTGAACGTCCGGATCGGCACGCTGCGTCGCACTGCTGAGCCGAACCCTGCCGGCCGACGACGCCCACTGCCCGCCACCAGGCGCACCCCGGCAAGCAGTCGGTCGATCGTTGCGGCACTCACCTCCAGCAGTTTTGCCCGGCTGGTCTCGTCCAGCATCACCTGGCCATGCCGTTCCAGCGCTGGCAGCAGCACAGCGATCATCGGCTGCAGACGCTTCGAACAAACCCGGTCAGCGACTTCCCAGAGTTGGATCAGCGCATCGCGGATTTCGGGACCATAGCGGCAGCGTTGGGATCGCGCCTGATCTCGGTTATCGCCATGCAACGCGTCCATTTCCCGGGTGCCCCAACCCGATAGCAACCGGATCGCATGCTTGCGATGGTAGCCTGTCACCGCCGCAAACTCGTCCAGGATGCGCGAACGCTCCAACCGCGTCGCACCTCCGTACCGCGTGCTCACCGCCGCCAGAAGCTCAGTCCGTCCTGCCATGCTGATCCGCCGTGCCATCCCGTTGCTTCCCGAGCCTCGTCCGCCGGTAGCAAACCACCTGAGGCAACGACGTGAGCCGGTAACAATCAACGTGCGGCAATGCGGCCACCTCGGTTTCTATGACGCCCCGACGGATGCCGGGGCGGGTGTTGCCTTGAACAGCCCCAAGCGTCGCTTCTCGCGCAGCCGGTAGCTGTCGCCGCGGATGGTCAGCACGTGGCTGTGGTGCATCAGGCGGTCCAGGATGGCGGTGGCCACGACCTCGTCGCCCAGCACCGTGCCCCAGTCACCGACCGCGCGGTTGGCGGTGATCAGGATGCTGCCCCGCTCGTAGCGGCGGCTGACGAGCTGGAACAGCAGGTGCGCCGCCGCGGGCTCGAACGGCAGGTAGCCAAACTCGTCCACGATCAACAGCTTAGGCTTGGCCAGCTGCGCCAGGCGTTGCTCCAGCTTTCCCTCCGCGTGCCCGCCCACCAGTGTCGTCACCAGCGCCGTCGCCGGGGCGAACAGCACCGAGTGGCCGTGCCGGATCGCCTCACGCCCCAGCGCGATCGCCAGATGCGTCTTGCCCACGCCGGGCGGCCCCTGGATCAGCAGCGCATCGCCGTTGGCCACCCAGCGGCAGGCCGCCAGGTCGCGCACCTGCCGGGCGTCCAGCGAGGGCTGCGCGGCAAAGTCGAACCCCTCCAGCGTGCACTGATGCGGGAACTTCGCGAGGCTGGTGCCCATCTGGATACGCCGCTCCTCGCGGTGCGACACCTCAGCCCGGCACAGCAGCGCCAGCGTCTCGCGCAGCGACAGCTCGCCCTGCGCGGCCTCGTCCAGCAACCCGTCGAGCCGGTCGCGCAGCGCTGTCAGTTTCAGCCGCGCCAGCATCTCCGGCAGCGCATCCCCGTCGGCGCTCACCAGCCGCCTCCCGCAACCTGCTCATACTCGGCAAGCGGCCGCAGCAGATCGGCAGCAGGCTGTGTCCCGGCTGGCGCGGCCTCGGGGAGGCTGCCCTGCTCCGGGCCTCGCTGGTCGGGCACGATGCCCAGGAGGTGAGCCCGCTCGACAGCACGCTCGCGGCGGCCCAGCCGCTGGTCATGGCAGGCCACCTCGCCCCCGGCATGGTGGATGCGCACCAAGCCATCGCCAACCCGGATCGTGACCGTGGCCCCGATCAGCCGCCACGGCACGCTGTAGTGGTTGGTGTCGACTGTCAACGCTGCTCGAATTGTGGTTCTCCCGCACTTCCCGTGCTGCTGGATGAGGGTCATGCCGCCTGCAGAACACGGGCGCGGAGCAGCTCAAAGCCCGCACGGCCGTACATGGTGCGCTTGATCATCTTGAGCCGGTTGATCTGCCCCTCGACGGGGCTGGTGGACCAAGGCAGCTCCAGTGCCGCCCGTACCGCAGCGATGTCCTTGCGCAGATCGGCGACAAACCTCGCGAGGGCACTGGTGGCAGCCTCGTCCAGTGCTTCCTCGAGCCTGGCATCCTCTTTCCGCCGCAGCAGGCGGGCAATGGACTTGCTTCGGGGAAGTGGAGAGGTTCCGATGATGCAAGAGGAGCTCCATGAAGCAGCGCCGGTTTACGAAGGAATTTGAGGACGAGGCGGTACGCCTGGTTTGGACAAGCGGTCGTGCCCAGCGGGAGATCGCGGAGGATCTTGGGGTTGGTCTTTCGACGCTGGTCCGCTGGATCGGCAGGAGCCGGGACCGGCAGATCGATGAGCCGGACCGCTCTGGGCAGGAAGACGTCGTGGCCGAGCTGAAGCGGCTGCGTCGGGAGAATGAAATCCTTCGCCAGGAAAGAGAGATCCTCAAGCGTGCTACAGCTTTTTTCGCTCGGGAGGGAAGTCGGTGAGGTTTGCGCTCATCGATAAAGCGAAAGAAGAGTTCCCCGTGCACCGTCTCTGCCACGTTCTTGGCGTCAGCCAGAGCGGCTACTTTGCCTGGAGGGGCCGCCCGGCCTGTCGCCGCCAGCACGATGACATGGTCCTCCTGGCCCATGTTCGATCGGCGTTCGCGCTATCGAACAGCACCTACGGCAGCCCGCGGATGACGCGGGAGCTGCAGGACCACGGCTTGGCTGTCGGACGCCGCAGGACGAGCCGCCTGATGCGGAAGAAGGGCCTCCGTGCCCGGCAAAAGCGGCAGTTCAAGCGGACTACCGACAGCCATCATGCCTGGCCGATCGCGCCCAACCTGCTGGATCAGGACTTCTCGGCGGAGGGTCCCAACCAGAAGTGGGGCAGCGACATTTCCTATATCTGGACCCGCGAAGGCTGGCTGTATCTGGCCGTGGTCATCGACCTGTTCGCCCGCCGTGTGGTCGGCTGGGCCGTGGCGGACCGGCTGCATCGGGAGCTGGCGATGGCTGCCCTGCGCAGGGCCCTCATCATGCGCCGTCCGACCCCAGGGCTGATCCATCATGCGGACCGTGGAAGCCAATATTGCTCCGCCGACTACCAGGCGGAACTCCGAAAGCACGGCATCCTGATCTCGATGTCGGGCAAGGGGAATTGCTACGATAACGCCATGGTCGAGACGTTTTTCAAAACGCTGAAGTCGGAACTCATCTGGCGCACCATGTTCGAAACCCGCCAGGAGGCCGGGCAGGCCATCGGCCGCTACATCGACGGCTTCTATAACCCCATCCGGCGCCACTCCGCGCTCGACTTCACAAGCCCAGCCCAATTCGAAAAAATGGCTGGTAGCTAACCCAATGCCTCTCCACTAAAGCGGGACAAGTCCAGCCTGCATGGCACTCCACCAGACGCCCCGCCAGAGGAGCGGGCGACGCCGGCAGGCTCAGCGGCAGAGCCGCTCGCATGGCACGCCGTCCCGGTCGCCATCCAGCCGGGTCATCCCGCACTGGCGGACGTGGAACTGCGCCTCGGCGCAGCTCAGCAGCTTCAGTGCCACCAGCTTCCTGACCCTCGCGCATCGGCCCCGAGGCTGGACAGTGCAGCGCTGGTCCGGGCAGCCTGACGCGATCCGGTCCGCCATTCCGGCGCCCCCGCGCGGAGGACATGATGCGCCCATCCCCACTCTTGCCGCCCTGCCCCCTCTCGGCCGCGGAACGCGCCCTCATCCGCGGCGAGTTCGGCCCCCGCTTCGGGCAGAACCCTCTGCTGGCCGCGGGTATCTTCCTGCGCCGCTGGCGTAGTGGACCGCAGGCCGGGCAGCCTAAGATCCCGGCGGCGATGCAGAGCCTGCTCGACCGCGGGATGGTGGAGATCCGCACCACCGAGGTGCACCCCCGCGCCGTCTTCACCGCCGCCGGGCTGGAGGTACTGCGGCGGCTCGCCCATCAGCCGAGGCTGCTCGATCCGGTGCGCTTCCGCCATCTCCGGGTTGAACTCGGGCTGGAGGCGGCGGAGCCGTGCGGCCCAACCCCGCTTGTCCCAGCCTGAACGTGGCCGGGTGTGTGCAGGAAGCCCAGCCTGGATTACGGCCAGACGGTATTATCCACAGCCTTGTCCGCAGCCCTGTCCCCGCGATCTGGGGATAAGTGGTCCCCCCCAGGAGCCGGCCTGGGGGGGAGCAATGGCGGCGGCGCCGAGCACGCAAGTGACGGCGCGGCGTGTGACCGTGAGCAAGGGCATGGGCGTCTCCTTCGGTTGGCGCGTTCAGTTGGCGCGTTGGGGCGACGCGAGGGCCGGTCGCGTGGCGGGCGCTGTCCCGGCGCCGTGTCGCGTATCGCTGCCGCTGTCTACCGATGGCCGCCAGGCGAGCAGCCGCAGCGCGTTTAGCGTCACCAATACCGTTGCTCCGGTGTCGGCAAGGATGGCGAGCCAGAGCCCCGTGGTGCCGGTGATCGTGGTCACCAGGAAGACGAGCTTCAGCCCGACCGCGACCGCCATGTTCTGCTTCACGTTGGTCAGGGTGGCGCGAGAGAGCTCGACGAGGTCGGCCACGCCCGAAACCCGCTCCCGCAGGAGCGCGGCATCTGCCGCCTCGAGCGCCACCTCCGTCCCGCTGCCCATCGCGACGCCGGCTGTCGCGGCGGCCAGCGCCGGGGCGTCGTTGATGCCGTCGCCGACCATAACCACCGGACCGCGTTCCTTCAGCGCCGCGATCTCGCGCAGCTTGTCGGCGGGCAGCAAGCTGGCCTTCACCTCCACCCCCAGCGCGCCCCCGATTGCGGCGCCGGTGCGCGGGTTGTCGCCGGTGAGCATCACCGCCTCGACGCCGAGGCGCCGCAGCCGGGCCACCCCCTCCGCCGCATCCGGGCGAGGCTCGTCGCGCAGGGCGAGCAGGCCGAGCGCGGCCCGGCTGACGGTGACCACCGCGACAGTCTTGCCCGCCTCCTCAAGCCGAACCCGCGCTGCCTCCAGAGCGGGCGGCAGCGTCACGCCGCCGCGGCGGCTTCAACAGAAGCGCGGTTTTGCAAGGTTTTGGTCCGATCCTGACCGGGGCTTTGCAATCGCGGATACTTCCCCAGATCGGAAAACTAAGGAAAACCGCGGGCTTCAGCGTTGTTCACGGCTGACTGCGTAACCCGTCTTTTCGGTGAGCGAAGACGAAACAATTAGCCGCTCGTCCGGCAGGTCGGCATCACAGGGCAAGCCATAAGGGGATGCGTTCTCGACCTAGACCAGACCATTGCCATGCAGGACCAGCGTCGCCGCTGAGACGCCTAGCTCGCGCTGGATGCTCGGCAGGGCGATGTTCGCGATGGTGTCGTCCAGGACGAGCATGAGCTGCGCCGTGGCGATGACGAGGAGGGACAGGCCGAGCCCGCGGCCGCCCGGGGAGGTCCCGGGCTGGCCCATCTGCACGGAAGACATGATAAATCCTTGAAGGCTAGGTGGGGTGCGGAGCGCCGGGTTACATCGCGTGTCCGGCGCCGACCGGCAGGCCCAACGCGGCGAGCGCCATCCACACCGCCATGGCGACCATCATCAGGTTCTCGGTCAGCGAGACGAACCCGAGGGGGACGTTGCTCGACCCGCCGACGCAGGCGCACTTGAGCTCGCGCCGGTCGATGTAGACGGCCTTGAACACCGAGGCCGCGCCGACAGTGCCGATGAAGAGGGCGATCGGTACCGACAACCAGGTGAGCGCACCCGCGACCATCAGCACGCCCGCCAGCCCTTCAGCGAAGGGATAGATGTAGCTGTAGGGCACCCACCGCTTGGCCAGCAGGTCGTAGTTCAGGAACATGGTGGCGAAGCCCTCGACGTTCTGGAGCTTCAGCAGCGCCAGCACGACCATCGAGAAGCCGATGAACCACTCCGCCGCGCGGACGGTGAACACATTCCCTGTCACGGCGTAGCTCGCCGCCATCGCCGTCAGGGCGGTCATGGCGAACAGCGCGACCACCGGGCGGTAGCTCGTCGCCTTTGGATCCACGACGGGCTTGCCGAGGAAGCGGCGCAGGTCATCGTAGCCGCCGACGCGCTCGCCGCCGATGAAGACCTGGGGCGTCGTTGCGACCCCATGTTCCGCCTTGAAGGCGTCGGTCTGCTCGTGCGTGGTGAGGTGGTGGTCCTCGACCTCGTAGCCGGAGCGTTCCAGCAGGTCCTTGGCCTTGAGGCCGTAGGGGCAGGTGTGGTGCGGCATCACCATGCGGTGGATGACCACCTTCTTCGCCGTCGCAGGGCGGCTCGACGCAGGGGAAAGGACGGTTATGGCCGACATGTTCGGTTTCCTTGAAATCCGGTCGGCGCGAATATAGGTTCCGTACCATGGTACGGAGTCAAGGGACTTGGTTGCCGCCCGTCAGCGAGCCCCAAGGGGCCAAGTCGCTGACCATCGGCGAGCTTGCCGCCGCCGGAGGCGTAGGCGTCGAAACGATCCGCTTCTACCAGCGCAGAGACCTGCTCAGGACACCTGCGCGAGGGGGCGGGATCCGGCACTACGACCGGGCGGACGTGCGCCGCCTGCGGTTCATCAGGCAGGCACAGGCGGCGGGGTTCACGCTGGAGGAGATCAGGGAGCTGCTGGAGCTGGACGCCGGCGAGGACCGCAGCCGTGCCCGCGAGCTTGCGAAGGCCCGCATCGAGGCGCTGGACGCCAAGATCGCTGATCTCCAGCGTGCCCAAGACGCCCTCCGACGACTAGCGCGAGAGTGCGCTGAGGGAAGCGCCGGGCCCTGCCCCATCCTAAGTTCCTTCGATGTCTGACGCGGGCAGAGCGTCCATGTGGGTCCTGCTGGCTGTTCCAGTATCAAGCCCACAGCTTCTCAAACTAACAGCGCCTTTCAAAACCTGGAAAAGCTGTAGGGCTGCGCCGATCTGAAGGGCATGGCGAAGCCCCTGATCCCGGACGAACTCTGGTTGGTCATTGAGCCGCTGTTGCCGCCCGAGCGGCCCAAACCGAAGGGCGGACGGCCGGTTGTACCGCCCCGTGCCGCCTTGAGCGGCATCCTCTTCGTGCTGCGCTCCAGCATTCCGTGGGAGATGCTGCCGCGGGAGATGGACTGCGGATCCGGCGTCACCTGCTGGCGGCGACTGCGGGACTGGCAGGAAGCCGGCGTGTGGGACCGGCTGCACCGGGAGTTGCTGCGGCGCCTGCGCCAAGCCGACCGCATCGACTGGACCCGTGCCTGCGTGGACAGCGCGTCCATCGCGGCGAAAAGGGGGGTGCCGGAACCGGGCCGAACCCGACGGACCGCGGCAAGGCGGGCATCAAGCGGCACCTCGTCACCGACCGACGCGGCACCCCGCTCGCCTTCCTGCTGAGCGGCGCCAACACCCACGACAGCAAGCCCTTCGAGGACCTGCTCGACGCCGTGCAACCTGTTGCAGGAAAACCCGGGCGACCCCGCCGCAGGCCGGACAAGTTGCACGCCGACAAGGCCTATGATCATCGCCGCTGCCGCCGCGCTTGCCTCCGGCGCGGGATCAAACATCGGATCGCACGCCGTGGCATTGAAAGCAGCCAGAGGCTGGGCAAGCATCGGTGGGTCATCGAGCGCACATTCGCATGGATCAACCGCTTCCGCCGCCTCGCCATGCGCTACGAGCGCAGGCTCGATATACACCATGCCCTCACCGCGCTCGCCTGTTCCCTCATCTGCCTCAACGCGCTTCAGGGGCGGTTTTGAAAGGCGCTGTAAGCTCGACTTTGGCCATCAAGCGGCATGGCAGATGGCGTAAGCCAGGGCGCGTTGAAGTGCTGGGCGGGGTTTCGTGACATGGCGGTTTCGTTGCGACGTGAGCAAACCCTGCTCTCGCCAGATATGATGTCGCACGGCGGCGAGGGTGTCGCTGAAGGTTGGACGTGGTTTGCGGTACGAGGCACTGCTGGCCGCGGCTTCTCGCTCCGCAGGCTTGAGCCGGGCGGCCAAAAGGGTAACGAGGGAGAACAGCGCGAGCAGGCATGGGGTGGTGCGGGCGATGGCGAGGTCCGACCACTGGCGCTGGGTTTCGACGCCGAGGTGGGCGCGGGTCTCCTGGAACGTGACTTCCAGCTGCCAGCGCTGGACGAACCAGCCCAGGATCTGTTCCGGCGCGCGGTGGAGGTCGGTGCACAGCAAGGCCTGCGGGGTGAACCGCTGCCGGGGATCGCGGATCAGCACCCAGCGGATCGGCACGACGGGCATGCCGCCACGACGCCAGACGGCAGTCGCGGTGCAGATTTCGACCTCGCGCTCGCCCTCGCCGTACCAGCCCGGAACCGTTACCAGTTGCCAGCACGTGTGGGTGCTCCTCAGCACCTCGGACAAGTCCGGGAGCCGGGCGCCTTTGGTGCGCGGGCGACCGTTGGTCCCGGGCAGCCGGGGCGGTGCCGGGTCGTATAGCGCCGCGTCGAGGCGCAAGCGCGTGATGCTGGTGACCTTGTGGCGGTTCAGGGCGGCCAGCAGCTCCAGGGCGGCAAAGCTGTCAACGCCGCCTGAATCATCCTCAGAAGTGCCGAGGTAAAATTCCCCAGTTTGGGTTTTGGGGATCAGCCGTTGCTGGGATCGGCACCTCTTGGCTTGGGCGGCCTTCCGCGGCGTCGTGGCGGAGCCTGCGCGAGGGTGGCGGCGGCAGGGCGCAGGCTCTCCGGCACCAGGTCGGCATGCTGGCGCAGGCGGTAGCTGGAGCCCTCGATCGACACGACCACGGCGTGGTGCAGCAGCCGGTCCAGCAGCGCGGTGGCCACCACCGGATCACCGAACACTTCGCCCCATTCGGCAAAGCCGCGGTTGGAGGTCAGGATCATGGCGCCGCGCTCGTAGCGGGCGTTGACCAGCTGAAAGAACAGGTTCCCGCTGCCGCTGCTGATCGGCAGGTAGCCGATCTCGTCCACGATCAGCAGTGATGCGCGGCAGAGAAAGCGGATCCGCTCCCGCAGGGATCCCTCCCGTTCGGCCCGACCCAGCGAGGCGACGATGTCGGCCAGCGTCGCGAAGTAGACACTGTGGCCGGCCCGCACTGCCTCAACGCCAAGCGCAATGGCCAGGTGGCTCTTACCCGTACCCGGTGGCCCGAGCAGGTGCACCACCTCATGGCGGGTGATGAAGTCGAGCTGCGCCAGCGCCAGAATGCGGTGCCGGTCCAGCGAGGGCTGGAACGCGAAGTCAAACGCCGAGAGCGTCTTGATGGTGCCGAGGCGTGCCATCTGCAGGGCCGCCTTGATCCGCCGGCTCTCGCGCAACGTCAGTTCCTCGGCGAGCAGCGCCTCAAGTGCCTCCAGGGCGCCGACCTCGCCACGCTCGATCTGGCGCATCATATGGTCGAGCATCTCCAGGGCGCGGGGCATGCGCAGGCCAACCAGATGACGGCGCAGCCGCTCCAGGGTCGGGGGCACGGAGAGGTCCTCCCTCATTTCCGCAGGCCCTGGCTGGCCAGGCGCTGTCCGACGGCCGCGTAGAACTCGAGGGAGCGGCGGGAGACCACCTCGCCCGAGTGGGCCGGCAGGAGAAACTCCTCGCGCGGTGTGGTGCTGTTGGCCGGAGACCGTTGGCGGCGATGTCCGCTGGCGATCCGCCGCTGGCCACGCCCCTCCAGCACCGGATGGCTGGCGACGAGGCGCCCCGCCTCGAAGATCTGCACCGCGTCGGCCAGCCGGTGCACCTCCACCGGCCGCCGGCGGGTGCTGTCCGGCACGCTGTAGAGGTTGCCATCCACCGAAACCATGCCGTCGCGTGTGATCCGGCGCTCCAGGCGCAGCGTCGCCTGGAAAGGCCCTGCCGGCAACGGCTGCAGGTGCGGCCGCTCCTCGGCGAAGTGCGCGGCGACCACCCGGCGCGTGGTCGCATGCACCCGGGCGTTGGCGACCTCGTCCAGCCACTGCTGCAGCTGGGCATTCAGGTCGTCGAGATTGCGGAAGCTCCGCGCCAGGAAGAAGTCCTCGCGGACATAGCGGAACGGCCGCTCGACCTTGCCCTTGCTCTGCGGCCGGTAAGGGCGACAGGCCTTGGGCAGGAAGCCGTAATGGTCAGCACAGGCCAGCAGGGTGCGGTTGTAGGCGATACCCTCCGCCGCATCCTCGCCGGTGACGGCCGTGCGCATGCGGTCGTAGAGGATCTCCGTCGGCACCCCGCCCATGGCCTCAAAGGCGGCCAGGTGGCAGCGCAGCACCGTCGGCAGGTCCTGCTGCAGCACAAAGCGGGCCCAGAGCCAGCGGCTGTGCCCCAGCACCAGGGAGAACAGCCAGACGATGCGCACCACGCCGGGCTCGTCCGTGAATTCGGTGCGGAACTGCGCAAAATCAACCTGGGCCTGCCGGCCGGGCGGTGTCTCGAACCGCTGCTCAAAGCCGGGATCCGTGACCGGACGGATATCGCGCAGCAGGTCGGTCAGCCGCGTATAGCCACCCGTGTAGCCCCGCTCACGCAGCTCGCGATGCAGACGGCGGCCTGTGAGGTCCGGGAAGGCCGCCACCCGCTCCCGCAGGTAGGGCACAAACGGGTCCAACAGCATCGTCCGCGGTGCCCGGGGGCCATAGGCCGGCGGCTCCAGCCCACGCGCGATGTGCTTGCGCACCGTCTTGCGATCAAAGCCTGTCCGCCGAGCGATGGCGGATACCGACAGGCCCTGCCGGTGCAGGTCCAGAAGCATGATGATGTCTCCCAGTCTGACCACCGGCGCCGCCTCCCTCAGGACAGCGGCAGCATCGGCGATCGGGGCGGCCAGCCGCTCCCCTCCAGGAACTCAGCCGGTCAGGTCACCTGGGGAATTTTCCGTCGGCACCTCTGGGGAGTATTCACCCGGCGTCTACAAAAGCCGCTGTCTCCGACGACGATGATCTCTCGCCCCCGCAGCCATCGGCGGGCCTGCACCACCAGCTGGCGGGCCCAGCCGGTGAGCTTCTTGTGCCGGAGGCCGCGCACCCGGCAGTACCGCTCCGAGGGCGCCAGGGCAGTGAGGAAAGGCAACGCCCAGATCCGCCCAGCCCAGGGAACAGGGGCCAGTAGCATCAAGCTGATCCAGCGTAGGCCGGAAGCCTTCACGAAATGCCCGTGAGAGGAGCGCACCGGGTCACGGTAGATGCCTTTGGCAGCGATCCGCTTGCCGCGGCGGCGCTCGATGGTGTCGTCGATGCCCAGCACCACCGGCCCGCTCGGCGCGAAGGCTTCGATCAGGTGCCCCAGCAGGAGGCGCAACGCCGCCCGGGAGTTCCAGGCCGCCCGGCTGAGCACCCGGTGGTAGTTCACGAAGCGCCTCTCCCGTGCGAGCCCGGTGACGCGGAGCAGGCTTGTCACCGTGCGCTTGCCCGGCGCCAGAATGGCCCCGATCAACAGCACCTTGGCGTGGCGCCAACTCCGCTGGAAAAGGAGCGGCGCAAAGCTCAGGATCACCGCGGCGAAGCGGGTCGGCAGGCAAAGCATGGTGACGTCTCTTGGCGGGGACGCATCATCCTAGCCGGTCAGCCCGCTCCGCCACCTCGGATCCGGCCCAGATGGCCAAAGTCGAGGTAAGGCCCCCTTTCAAAAGCCAATGCGCCGTCAGACGCATTCCGTTTGGCGGCGCGTAACGCCGTCTTTGTGGCGCTGCTTTACGTTATCCACACCCTGTGGATCTGTTCTTTAAGTTCTAATACTATAGTTTCTTAATTTCAGGGGACGATTTCAGAAACGGAATCAAAGGCTTGCAGCGCCTATCGTAAGAAATTGGGGGCGCATCGTAAGCGATTGGGGGCCTGTATCGTAAGCGATTGGGGGGCTATCATAAGAAATCGGGGGGGGCTGGCATGGTAGTTATCCACAACGCACTGGAGTCATGGAAAGAAGCGCCTTTTCCCTTGCAAACGGCCCTAGCGGGCTATCGTAAGAAATTGGGGGCGCGTGCGCGGCTTACGTAAGAAGGATATTGCCCCGCCTTACGTTATGAGTTAGGCATGAAGGCATGGGGAAGACCCTTGCACAGCGCTACAACTCCGATGGCATCGTCAAAGCCGGGGAGATGATCGAGGTAAAAAATACCTCGGCCCTGACCCTGCACGACCGGCGCGTGCTCAACCTGCTCATCCGCCACGCCGCCGATAAGATCGCCGATGACCGCGAGCACGTCATTCTGATGCGAGAGCTGCGCAGCTCACATAAGGGCGGCGAGCGCGTGCGTGACAGTATTGAGCGGCTGATGACCACTCTGGTGCTGGTGCCGACCAAAGACAGCAAGGGTCGCAAGGCGACGCGGCGCACGACGCTGCTGGCGGATACCACCACGACGGATGACGAAGAAAATCCGCAAGGCGAAGTGCGCTACTCATTTTCTCCTACGATGCGCGACATTCTGCGCCGTTCCGAGTATTGGGGACGCATCAAGCCCTACGTGATGTTTGCCTTCTCCACCAAGTATGCGCTGGCGCTCTACGAGGCCCTTTGCCTGCGCCGCAACCTGGCGCGCAGCGAGCAGGATTTCTCGATCGGGGAGTTCCGCGAGATGCTGGGCGTCGCGCCGGACAAGCTGAAGGCGTTTCCCCAGCTCAAGCAATCGGCGCTCGCCCCTGCCATCGGCGAGATCAACACCCTCTCGGACTTCAATGTGGAGGTCGAGCCGTTGCGCGAAGGCGGCCAGCAGCGCGGCACCCTGACTGGCTTTCGGGTGCGCTGGGAGAGCAAGGAGCCGGAAGCGTGGAATGAGGTGCTGACCGAGCTGATGCGCCCCAAGGTCGGCCGCAAGGCGCGCCTGCGTGGGACGGTTGAGAGCGTGGCGGGCGTGCTCGCTCTTGTCTAATCCATTGAAAAAAGCCACCTACGCTCCCCCATTTCCTTACGTTGGAGCCAATTCTTAGCCTCCAGATTTGGATTACCAGGTAATTTTTATTATCGGGTTATTTCATTTACCCGATTTATGGGTGAGGTAGAGCGCCCATGCTTCCTCGATGAGGATGCCCTGCGTCACGCCGCGCCGGGTCGCCTCGGCGGCAATCTCGTCGGCAATGTGTGGCAGCACCTTCGCATGCACCTGGCCGGTGCGCGGGCTGGGCGGGCGGCCGCGCCTGGCCGTGGCATCGCGGGCGACAAAGCCGTGCTGCTCCCCTGCCCTGTCCACGGACTGGATGGCAGCGGGCGACGTATCCTTGGGCCTGCTCTTGAGCTGCTTGATGTCAACGGCGAAGGGTTTGGGCTGATCGCTCATTGGGCAGCCTCCGTCAGGCGCTGGTAGATGGCTTGCGCGAAGGCCGAGGCGTTCTTGATGGCCTCCTCCATACGTCCCTGCGCGGGCATGGAGCGCAGGTCACCGCCGAACTCGAACAGGGCGGAGAATGCAGCGCGCTCCATGAGGGCGGGCTGCACGATGTCCACCCCCTGCCCGCCCAGCGAGGCCTCGATGCCCCGGTGCTGCTTGGACTCGATGCCTCGGGTCATGGTGAACACCACCGCATGGCGGATGGAGCGGCCCAGCGCCTCCTCCTCCTCGCCGATCAGCGCCAGCGTGCGCGCGCCAATAGTGGCATCCAGCGTGGTAGCCCGCATAGGGGTCAGCACCAGGTCGGCCTGACTGATGGCGCGCGAGACCAGTCGGGAAGCGACGCCTTCCAGGTCCACAATGACGATGCCGCCGTCCGCGTCGTGCTTCTGGATGGCTTTCACGATGTCGGATTCCGTGACGTCCGCCAGCAGCGTCATGCGGGGTGGCAGCGCCCGACGCTCACCCCACAGGCTCAGCGAACGGTTGGGGTCGCAGTCGAGCATGGTCACCTGCGCGCCCGCATGGGCTAGTTCCGTGCCCAGCAGTACGGCACTGGTGGATTTGCCTGAGCCCCCCTTGGGCGAGGCGATGACGACAACCGGCATGGGTCCCCTTTCCTCGATAATCCAACACACCGGGTATGTTTGATTATCCGGTAAATTCTTTTACCATGTATTCAATAAAACCAGGTAATTTTAGTTATCCGGTAATCGTGGGTGAGGGCAAGAGTCTGGTGTCCGGGCGACACGCCTGTACGGCCGAACGCCACCAGGAATGGCCTTTCGGCCACAGCGCCAAGCAGGCGAAATTGGAGGCCGGTGCTCAACGAACGCTGGAGTGAAGCTGCGCGAATTCCTAGAATCCGCAACGATGCGGCGCTACCCGGTTCGCTCATGCAGAGGGGAATGATATGCGCGTACTCTGCGCACAAAAAATTACCCCGGGCGCATGCTTTCGCAGAGGCGACACCGGGGTGTACAAAATCAACATAGCTAAAGTGGGCTGATTTTGCAAGAGCACATAAATTCGAGCGCAGAAAATCAGGATGACGAACACGCTGCGCTGAAAGGCGTGCTCTCCACAGAACGCCTCGCAACCTACGTAGGTTGGGCCGGGGGGGACAAAGCGCGGGCGTTGGAACTGTACGCGCTGAATACGGCGCTCTCCGAAGCCCTCAACACGCCCTTGCAGATGTTGGAAGTGGCGCTGCGCAATCGCTTCCACACCACCCTTAGCGCCGCATACGGTCTGTTCTGGTTTGACGCGCCCGACTTCCTGAAGGTGGGGCATCAGGTCGAGCAGGTGCAGAAGGCCAAGGAACTGCTGACGGAGCAGGGCAAACCCCTAGAGCCGGGCCGCATCGTGGCCGCGCTGACCTTCGGCTTTTGGACAGCGCTGCTGAACACCGTGTACGAGGATCTGTGGCGCTCAACGCTGCACCAGGCCATGCAGCCGGACGCGCGTGACGAGAAGGGCAGGGGGCTGAGCCGCAAAAGCCTGACCCGCCCCCTCACACCGCTGCGCGAGTTGCGCAACCGGGTCGCGCACCACGAGCCGATCCTGGAATGGAACCTGCCCAAACACCACGCCAACATCGTGCGGATTACCGGCTGGCTCTCTCCAGCCGCCAAGGCATGGACGCACGCGCGCAGCCGGTTTCTGTCGGTATATCCAGCGCAACCCATCGCGCTGGCAAAGCAGGACGCTCAAGGATGCCCATGAACTTTACGCAGTACGATTTAGGGTACGTCCAAGCTGGCAGCGTGGTGGAAGTCACCCTGCAAGGCAATCAGACCAACGTGCGCCTGATGGATAGCTCCAACTTCTCCGCCTATCGGTCTGGCCGCCAGCATCGCTTCATCGGGGGTCGTGCCCAGCGCTCGCCAGTGCGCCTTGAGGTGCCTCACACGGGCACATGGCATGTTGCCGTCGATATGCAGGGGCTAGCCGGCAGCGTTGTAGCTGCCGCTGTGAAACTGACCCAGGCGCCGTTTGAAATCTGACCCATGCCTAAGGTGGCCCTGTCGTGGTGACGGGGGCCTGGATGGTAGGGGGAGAGGCGGCCTTGGAGATCAGGGTGCTGGCCAAGCATGGACTGGGCGTGCGGGAGATCGCGCGACAGGTCGGGGTGTCGCGCAACACGGTGCGGCGCTATCTGCGGGAGCCCGAGGCAGGCCGCTACCGCGGTCGAGTACCGCAACCCGGCAAACTGGCGGCGTTCGAGGGGTATATCGCGACGCGGGTAGCCTCGGCGCTGCCGGAGCCGCTGGCGGCGAGCGTGCTGCTGCGGGAACTGCGCGAGCGTGGCTATGAGGGTGGCTACACCATCCTCAAGGACTTCCTGCAGCGCCTGCGGCCGGTGGTGATGGCGGAGCCGGTGGTGCGGTTCGAGACGGCGCCGGGTGAGCAGATGCAGGTGGACTGGGCATCGCTACGACGTGGCCCAGATCGGCTGTCGGTGTTCGTGGCGACGCTGGGCTGGAGCCGGGCGGCCTATGTGGAATTCGTCACCGACGAGCGGCTGGAGACCCTGCTGGCAGCCCATGAGCGAGCCTTCCTGGCCTTTGGCGGGGTGCCCAGGGTGGTGCTCTACGACAACATGCGCAGCGTGGTGCTGCAGCGGGACTGCTACGGCCCCGGCCTGCACCGCTACCACCCGGCCTTCCTCGATTTTGCCCGCCATTGCGGTCTGCGGCCGCGGCTCTGCCAGCCCTACCGGCCGTGCACCAAGGGTAAGGTCGAGCGCTTCATCCGCTACCTGCGCGGCAGCCTCTGGGTTCCGCTGGCGAGCCGGATGGCGGCCGAGGGCGTGGTGGTGGACCAGGCGGCGGCAAACCTGGCGGCGGGGCGCTGGCTGCGCGAGGTGGCCAATGCCCGGGTGCATGCGACCACCGGCGCGGTGCCTGCGGAGCGGCTGGAGCAGGAACGCGCGGCCCTGCAGCCGGTGCCGCCGCCCTATCGGGGTTTGGTGCTGCTCGCCAAGGCTCTCCAACCGCCTGCCACGCAGCCGATTGTCGGGCTGCAGCATCCACTGGCGGTCTATGACGCGCTGCTCGCTCCGGCGGGCGTGGCATGAGCAACACCCAGCACGCCCGGATCGTCGAGCTCTGCACGGAGTTGCGGCTGGCGGCGGTCCCCGACCTTTACGGTGCGACGGCTCAGGCCGCGGCGGCGACCGATGCGTCGTTCAGCGACTTCCTCGAGGAGACCCTGAAGGGTGAGCGCGAAGTGCGCCGGGGCCGGGCGCGGGAGATGTTCGCCCGCACGGCGGGGTTCCCCGCGGTCAAGACGTTGGATGGCTACGACTTCGGCTTTGCCACCGGCACGCCGCGGCAGCAGATCCAGGAACTGGCGAGCCTGGCTTTCGTCGAGCGGCGGGAGAACGTGGTGCTGCTCGGGCCCTCGGGCGTGGGCAAGACCCACCTGGCAATCGCGCTCGGCTACCTGGCGACGCAGCAGGGCTGGAAGGTGCGGTTCACCACCGCGGCCGACCTGGTGATGCTGCTGGAGACCGCGCAGCGGCAGGGGCGCCTGAAGGAGGTGCTGCACCGGGCGGTGAATACCTACCGGCTGCTGGTCATCGACGAGATCGGCTACCTGCCGATGGGCCGGGAGCAGGCGAACCTGTTCTTTCAGGTGGTGACCCGGCGCTACGAGCGCGGCGCCATGGTGCTGACCTCCAACCTGACGTTCGGCAGCTGGGACCAGGCATTCGCGGGCGAGACGGTGCTGACGGCGGCCATGCTGGACCGGCTGCTGCACCATGCCACGGTGGTGCAGATCAGCGGCGAGAGCTACCGCCTGAAGGACAAGCGTCGCGCCGGGGTCATGGCCAAACCGAAGCAGACAGAATGAAAAACGCAGCCCGGGTCGGGCTCACCCCCACCCCGGGCAACAGACACGTGGGTCAGCTTTCGACCGGCACATCAATCCAAAGTGGGTCAG
Organism: Teichococcus aestuarii; assembly: GCF_042651065.1. NCBI lineage: Bacteria > Pseudomonadati > Pseudomonadota > Alphaproteobacteria > Acetobacterales > Roseomonadaceae > Roseomonas > Teichococcus aestuarii. The sequence continues at coordinate 9,273 of NZ_JBHSCH010000047.1, read as the reverse complement.
TTTTCAAACGGCGTTGACAGCGTACGGTCCGGCATCCGCGTGATACCAGCTGCCGCGCTGCGCCCGCTTCCGGCAATCAACGAAGCTTCGCTGCGCAGCATTCCCAGCCTCGTGCGGGACGCAGAACAGGACTTTGCCCCGACCCCCGAAGCGCCGGATGGGCGCACGTTTGATGTGTTCATCTCGCACGCCTCGGAAGACAAGTACGAAGTCGTCCGGCCGCTGGCTACCGCGCTCGCCAGCGCCGGGCTGAGCGTCTGGTACGACGAGTTCGAGCTGCGGATTGGCGATAGCCTGCGACGGAAAATCGACCGGGGCCTAGCCAGCAGCCGCTTTGGGGTGGTCGTACTCTCCAACACCTTTTTCGGGCGGGGCTGGCCGGAATATGAGCTGGATGGACTGGTGACGCGCGCTGTCTCCGGCGATCAGATTCTACTGCCCATCTGGCACAACGTGACCAAGAAGGAAGTGATTGGCTACTCGCCGTCCCTGGCCGACCGGCTGGCGCGCAGCACGGCCACGCACACCGTGGAGGAGATTGCGGCCGAGATCATTGACGTCATCCGCAATCCTGTCCCGGCCCAGTAGCCCCGCTACCGCCAAGGCGCGCTTTCACGCGTGTGGCGTGGTGCACATGCAGGGCGGCCACCGCAGGCTTTCCGCTCGCCCACATGGCCGCCAGCGCGCAGCTGCGGGCAGGCGCAGGAGCATTGAAGATGCGCTGATTGGGGCACTCGCGCGGTGGGCTAAAGATCGGCACGCTAATAGGGCATTATCGTGTCTGACTTTTCGCTAAGCGCCTGGACTTCCCCAGGAGAAGTGGAGAGCGCTCAGGTAAGTTCATGATCACCTGGAGGCCACCGGCCTCGATCAGGCGGGAGGTGGCGCTGCGTAGCAAACCGCCGCGTTCCTGGTGGTCCCAGCATCTACCATTCTCTGCTTGTCCCGGGTGCCGGCCTGCGCCAGCCGGAAGAGGCTAGCGATGACCTAGCGAACCAGGACGCCCTTTTCCGGCGGCTTTAGCAACCAAATCGGCCTCCTCGAACGGTCACCGCAGGACCAGACGGTACAAGCTGTGTCAGCCATACCCGCATCTTCTACTCCTGCAGCTTATGCCACCTTGAAACATATGGCATCACAGGCCATAGTGACACATGGATGCCATTCGCCTGCACGCCGAGAAGCTAGTGTTCGCGGACGGCGCGATCCGGGAGGAAGTCATCTGGCGCGTACCGTCGCCGGTGCCTCCCAGCGAGCATGGCTACAAGTATCGACTGGTCTACGTGGTGAACGGAACCAGGGTCATCGGGTACGACAACGAGCGCGGCAAAGGCGATCATCGGCACCACCACGGAGCGGAGCATCCTTATCAGTTCCGTGGCTTGGCTGCCCTTCTGGACGACTTCCGCGCCGAGGTTGAGCAGGAAAGGAGCCAGGCATGAGCAAGGTGACCATTCATTTCGCGGTCGATCGCCAGAGGGCTGATCATGACAGCCTCGCGCGCCTGCTGGAGGCGGACGCCCGCTACAACCGCGGGGAAGAGGTCGAGGCCGAGGACCACGTCACGTTCGAGTCGTTCGAGATGCTGCTCAGCGCACTGTCTCCCAAGCGTCTGGAATTGCTCCGTCACCTGCACCAGCATCCAGCGCGCAGCACCAAGGCCCTGGCCGAAGCGATCGACCGCGACTATCGCCGTGTGCATGACGATGTTGCGGCTCTGGCGCAGATTGGGCTGATCGAGCGGGATGGCACAGCGCTGCGGGCACCGCATGATGAGATCGCCTTCGCGCTCTCCCTCAGTGCACCGGCTAAGGCTGCATGATGACAGCAAAGGCGCCAAAGCTGGCGCCTACCAGCTCACATTGTTTCCACCAGCATCGACACCACTCACCTCAGGTGAGCCGCGTCGATGCTGGCTGTTGCCAGTAGATCCTAGGTTCGTAGCGAAAGGCTTGAGGGCTTCCAGATGAGCGTGATGGATGGTTCCAGTGAAGCCACTCCCGAGGCAAGCGAAGCCACCTCAGATCTGCCCCTGGCTGCCCCACAGCCGCCACCTGTCCTCATCAGGGCTTCGCTACAGCCATCCATTAACCTAGCGCTCTGGCACAACCATGTTCCGGCACTGACGGAGCTGTCGATCGAGAACAGGGGTACGGAAACCCTGCGCGATGTGACCGTGGAGTTGCGCAGCAACCCACCTGCCATCCGGCCGCACACCTGGCGCCTGCAGCAGCTGATGCCGGGCCAGATCCGGCCGGTCAATGATCTCGACCTGCCGCTGGATGGTCAGCTGCTCTCCAGCCTCACCGAAGCCACGCGCTGCGAGGTCGTCTTCAGCGTGCAAGCCGATGATCAGGAACACGGCACGCTGCGGCACGACATCCGCCTCCTCGCCCCCTCCGAATGGGGCGGCAGCGTTCAGATACCGGACATCCTGGCGGCTTTCGTGGAGCCGAACGATCCAGCAGTGGCCCGGATCCTGCGGACGGCGTCGGACATGCTGCGGGCTGCGGGCAAGGTGGATAGCTTGGAGGGCTACCAGCGCGGCAACAAGCAGCGCGCCTATGAGCAGGCGGAGGCGATCTGGAGCGCCGCCTGTTCGCTGGACATTCGCTACGTCAACCCGCCCGCCTCGTTTGAGCAGGTCGGGCAGCGCATCCGGCCGCCGCGGCAGATCCTGGAGGAGCGGCTCGGCACCTGCCTCGACACCACCGTCCTGTTGGCTGCCTGCCTGGAGCAGGCCGGGCTCCGCCCCGTTATCGTGCTGCTGCAGGGGCATGCCTTCGCCGGCGTCTGGCTGGCGCAGCAGGATTTCGGCGGCTCCGTCGTGGACGATGCCCCGGGCCTGCGGAACCGCATCGCGCTGGACGATCTGCGGCTGTTCGAGACGACGCTCTTGACCCAGTCTCCGAGAGCCGGCTTTCGTCGCGCCTGCGACGCGGGTGCCGCCCATGTTGCGCTCGGGCAGGACGATAACTTCGTCGCGCTGATCGATGTGCACCGGGCCCGGCAGCGACGGATCCGGCCTCTGCCTAGTCAGCAGCCGCCACAGATTGCCAGGCTGGATGCCGATGTGGAGGAGAGGGCCCCCGACAGCCCTCCGCCCTTGGAGGACGCACCGGTCCTTCGCGAGGAGACCCTCCTCGAAGAGCCTCCAGTCGCGACATCGGCGGACCGCCTAGCCCGTTGGCGCCAGCGGCTGCTGGACCTTAGTGGCCGCAACCGCCTGCTGAACATGAAGCTAAGCGGCAAGCAGGCCCTGGCCATCGACTGCCCCGATCCGGCGCGGCTGGAGGACATGCTGGCGCAGGTCCGGGAGCGGGGCCGGGCAGCGCCCTTCCGGCTGCGGCCCTGGCCGGATCTGGTCGGCGATAGCCGCGACCCACGCAGCGCGGCCCTGCACCGGCGGCGGCTGCATGAGGATGCGCCTCGGACCTTTGCGCGCGAAGCGCTGGAGAAGCGCGAGCTGCTGGCCGATCGCGACGACAGCACACTGCAGACCACGCTGACCGAGATCTACCGTGCTGCGAAGGCGGCCAAGGAGGAAGGTGGGTCGAACACGCTGTTCCTGACCTTTGGTGCCCTGCTCTGGAAGCCGAAGGCGCGGGAGACTGCCTATCGCGCCCCGCTTATCCTGGTCCCGGTGGTACTGGACCGGCCCAGCATCCGCTCCGGCTTCACCCTCAGTGTTCATGACGATGAGCCGCGCCTGAACACGACCCTGCTCGAGATGCTGCGGCAGGAGTTCGACATCCATTTCCCCGGACTGGAGGACGACCTGCCGTCCGATGGGTCCGGGCTCGACGTCCAGTCCATCCTCGATCGCATCCGGTCCAAGCTGCGCAGCATCCCGGGCTGGGAGGTGACGGATGAGGTGGCACTGACCAACCTGTCCTTCACCAAGTACCTGATGTGGAAGGACCTGGCGGATCGCGCCGATGCGCTGCGGGCCAACGAGCTGGCGTGCCGGCTGATGGACGGCGTGACCAGGAATGCCGAGGCGCAGGAAAAGCAGGGCGGTTCGGGCACCGCAGGCCCTGTCCAGGAGATGGAGCCGTCCACAACAGTTCCCGTCTGCCCTCTGGAGGCCGACAGCTCACAGCTGCGGGCGGTGGCTCATGCGGCCGAGGGCCGCAGCTTCGTGCTGATTGGGCCACCCGGCACGGGCAAGAGCCAGACCATCGCCAACATCATCGCCAACACCTTGGCGCAGAAGCGCACGGTGCTGTTCGTGGCTGAAAAGCGGGCTGCGCTGGAGGTGGTGGAGCGCCGGCTGCGTCAGGTCGGCCTGGGTGAGTTCTGCCTGGACCTCTTTTCGGCCAAGTCCGGCAAGATGGAGGTGCTGCAGCAGCTGGATCGCGCCACCCAGGTCGCCGATGCCCTGGCCGATAACACCTGGGATGAGACCCAGGCGGAACTCAGCGGACTGCAGGCCGAGCTGGACGGCTATGTGGCCGACCTGCACCGGCGCGGCCGCAATGGTTGGACCGCCTTTCGGGCCATGGGCTGCCTGTTACGGGCTGAAGGCGCTGGAGTGCCGGAGATCACGCTCTCCTGGCCGGGTGCGGACGCGCATGATGCCGCGGCTTGGCAGCGGCTGCTGCAGACCGTGGAAGACGCCGCGGCGACCATGGTCCAGCTCGGCGACCTGAAAGCTGCCACAGCGCTGCTCGGCGTGGAGCGGGCAGAGTGGTCGCCACCCTGGCAATCGCGCCTGCTGGACGCCGCACGCCGGGCAGCATCCCGCCTGGACGCTGTCGCGGGGGCTCATGCGGCCGCTTTGCGGGCCCTGGCGATTACCCCATCACGATCAGCCACACGCCGCGACCTGCAGGCGCTGGACACCCTGGCCGCGGTGCTGCTGGAACCGCAGGCACAGAGTGCGGGATGGACCGCGTCGGAAGGGGCGCAGGCTGCCCACGAGGCAGTGCTGGCAGCGGAACCACTGGCACAACGGCACCAGGAGCTCACGGCCTCCCTGACGGGGCGCTGGCGCCCGGAAGTCATGGCCCTGCCGTTGCGGGAAATCCGTCGGGAGTGGACCGAAGCCAGCGAACGCTGGGCCTTACCGCGCATGATGGCCCAAAAGGCCGTTCGCAAGCGCTTGGTGGCGACCGTGGAAGGGCCGGTGCCGGAAGATTGCGGCGGTGAACTGGACCGCCTGGTCGCTCTGCAGGAGGTGGAAGCCGGCATCGCGGCTCTGGCCACCGATGCCGCGCCCCTCGGGCGGCGCTGGCAGGGCAGGGGAACGGACTTCGAACGTCTGCAAGCGGACCACGCCTGGGCGCAGCGCCTCCGCGCGGCAACCGGCAGCGTGGCGCAGGAGCCGGCCGGGCTGCTGGCGCTGCGTGACCATCTCCGCCGCCTGCTGCAGGACGGCGCAGACCTGTTGCAGCCGGAAGGCGCCATCGGGCTGCCGCTGCGGCAGTTCCGGGATACCTGGTCTGAAGCTCAGGCGGCCCTGAAGGCTGTGGGCGACGAGAGCGGCAGTGACGTCTCCGCCATTCCTGTGACCGAGGCGGATTGGCTGACGGCACTGGCCGGCCATCTGCGCGGCTGGGAGCAGGCCGCCCGTCATCTGCGGGACTGGTGTGCTTGGTGCGGTGTTGCCCAGCGGGCCGCCGACCTGGGCCTCCGGCCGCTGCTCGACGCCCTGGAGAACGGCCTTGTCGCGCCGGCGGACACGGTTCGGGTTTTCGAGGCCAATTACGCCCGCTGGTGGCTGGGGCTGGTGGTGGAGGATACCCCGCGCCTCCGCGCCTTTGTTGCCGCCCAGCACGAGAAGCGGATCGAGCGCTTCCGGGCGCTGGACACCCATATGCTGTCACTGGCGACCCGTCTGATCCGGGGCCGGCTGGCACAGGGCATCCCCGGGGCGGCACAGCGGCAGCACGACCCTGAATACGTAGTGCTGACCCGGGAACTGGCAAAGAAGCAGCGGCACATGCCGGTGCGTCAGCTCGCCACCAAGATGCCCAAGGCGCTGCGCCGTCTCACGCCCTGCCTGATGATGAGCCCGCTGTCCATCGCGCAGTACCTGCCGGCGGATGCGGAGCCGTTCGACCTGGTGATCTTCGACGAGGCTTCGCAGATCCCGACCTGGGACGCGATCGGCGCGATCGGCCGCGGCCGGCAAGTCATTGTGGTCGGCGATCCGAAGCAGCTGCCGCCGACGAGCTTCTTCTCGCGCCAGATTGCGGTCGATGAGGAGGAAGCGGAAGGGCCTGACGGCACGTTGACGATCACCCAGGATCTCGAATCCATCCTGGACGAGTGCCTCGGCGCCGGCATCCCCTCCACGGAGCTGACCTGGCACTACCGCAGCCGCCACGAGAGCCTGATCGCCTTCTCCAACCACACCTACTACGGCGGCCGGCTCGTCACCTTTCCCTCGCCGGTCACTCGGGATGCCGCGGTATCGCTGCGTCACATCTCTGACGGTGCCTATGCCCGTGCCGGGGCGCGCCACAACCAGCCGGAGGCCCGCGCCGTCGTGGCCGAGGCCGTCGCGCGGCTGCGGGCTGCTCAAGCCGGCGAGGGCCGCGGCTCGGTAGGCATCGTGACCTTCAACGCCGAGCAGCAGAAGCTGATCGAGAACCTGCTGGACGAGGCGCGCCGCGCTGATCCCTCGCTGGAACCCTTCTTCGCGGACGATGCCGAAGAGCCGGTAATGGTGAAGAACCTGGAGAACGTGCAGGGTGAGGAGCGGGACATCATGCTCTTCTCGCTCACATATGGCCCAGATTTGACGGGTCGCGTCGGCATGAACTTCGGCCCGCTGAACCAGACTGGCGGCGAGCGGCGGCTGAACGTAGCAGTGACGCGCGCACGTCAGGGGCTGGTGGTGTTCAGCAGCCTGCGCCCGGAGCAGATCGATCTGAACCGCACCTCGGCGTTGGGTGTGGCGCACCTCAAGCGCTTCCTGTCTTTCGCCGAGCACGGGTCGCGGGCTTTTGCCATTGGCGAAGGTGCCTCGCTCGGTGACTACGAGAGCCCCTTCGAGGCCGCCGTGGCACAGCGGCTGCAGGCCAAGGGCTGGGTGCTGCACCCGCAGATCGGTGTTTCCGGCTTCCGGGTGGACCTGGGCGTGGTGGATCCCGACCTGCCGGGCAGCTTCCTGGCCGGTGTGGAGTGCGACGGCGCCACCTATCACCGGGCCGCCACGGCGCGCGATCGCGACCGGCTCCGCCAAGTCGTGCTGGAGGGGCTCGGCTGGCGTATCGTCCGGATCTGGTCCACCGACTGGTGGACAAACGCCAGTCGGGAGGTGGACCGGCTGCATGCCCTGCTGGAGGCCGCGCTCGCGGAGGCGCGGAGTGCCCGATCCCGCAAGGCGGAGGAACTGCAGCAGCGTGATCCGGTGCCACAGGCGCAGGCAGCCGACCCTGCTGTGCTCGCGGCTATCGAGGCGGTTGAGCCGCAGGAGCTTGAGACAGGCACAGACAACACCGCGGTAGTCGGACAGAGCGAGGTCAAGGCCGACGGTGAACTCTTCTACGAGGAGGACTACCTGCCCCAGCTTGCGGAGCTGGTGGCCCATGAGATCGCCAGTCACGGGCCGATCCGCGACGATCGGCTGGCGCAGCGCATCGCGCGGGCCCATGGCTTCCAGAAGACTGGGCGCAGGATCCTGGAGCGGGTGCTGGCTGTGGTCCCAGCCGACTGCGCGCGGACTGAGGAAGAGGTGGGGACCTTCATCTGGCCGCGGCACGCCCAGCCGGCGCTCTGGGACCACTTCCGAGGTGCTGCTGCGGACCAGGCACTGGATCCTGCCGACCTGCCTATCGAGGAGCTGCGGGTCCTGGCTGCCAGTCTGAAGGCTCAGTACCACGACGAGGAGGTCCTGCTCCTGGCAATGCGGGACGCCTGCAACCTCGGTCAGCTACGGCAGGGAACGCGGGACCGCTTCCGGCAGGCTATCGGCTGACGGAAGCGGCGTCTGTGGTGATGGTGTCGAACTGCGCCACGAACTCTGCAGGCATGGCTCGAGAGGGGCTCGGATTATGCGCGCAGGAATGGACACCTGCCTGAGCCGGAGGTGACACTCTCCGACCCGCACGCCGGGATTACGAGCGCGGCCCGGCTGGCGCCGCCAGGGGCGGCGCATCTTCCAGCCACAGCGGCACCGCGCAGGCCCGTCGGCCACTGGCGTCCGACCACACCGCGCGTCCCTCACAGCGCGCCAGTAGGCCCACGAGATCATTGCGGCGGATCGCGTCGGCCCAGGCCCGCGCCGAGGCCGAACCATTCGACAGCGCGGCACGGATGACGCCTGCAGCGCTCCGCACCTCCGCCGCCTCCGTCGATCGTCCCCACAGGTAGCCGCCACCGAACGCTCCCAGCAGCAGCACCGCGGCGCCGAGCCCCGACAGCACCGCCAGGCGCCGGGACTGCGCCCCGGCCTGGCGCACGAAATCGGCCCGGCACGCTTGCACGAGCTGACGCGTCATCTCCGCGCGCGCTTTCGCGTCCAGCGGCTGCCGGCTGGCCTCGGCGTGGTGCAGCAGCTCGCCCATGGCGCCGAGGCTGGCCCCAAAGGCGTCCAGGACCGGTCCGAGCGGATCGCCTTCCAGTTGCGCCTTCGACGCCGCCAGGCGCAGGTCGGCGCGGGCGCGGCCGATGGCCGCGCGCGGGTCGGCCGCCGCTGTGGTTGTTGCGCTCACGGGATCCACGAGCGGATCGGCACCAGGGCCGCGGCCATGTCCGCCATCCACTTGCGGACGCGGCTGCGGTCGAAGGGGCCGAGGATGGCGCCGGGCTGGTCGGCCGGGGCCTGGCCGTCGCGGGCCTGGCCGAAGCGGAGCCGCTTGCCCTCGATCTCGGCCGCTACGCCCGCGTCCAGCCGCGGCATCCAGATCGGCACCGCCCCACGCTCCACGGCGGCGCGGAAAGCGCTGTGCCGCAACACGCGGGCGAAGGCCTCCTCCCGCGGCACCGTGGGATCGGCGAGGCCGGCGTTGAGGATCAGCGCCGTGGCGCGGGGCTGAAAGCCCTGCGCCTCATAGCCAGCCAGCACGCCCAGGTCATCGACGCGCGGGGAGAGGGTATAGAGCGCCACCGGCTGCACGCCGGCCTCCTCCAGGCTGCCGACGAGATCCGGCACCTCCTCCAGCAGCTTGCCCATGCTGAGGTCGCCGCCGCCCATGTCGAGCAGCGCGCTTTGCTTCTCGGCCATGACTGTTGATTGCCACTGAGACCTGACCCGGTTTGGGGTAAAGTTGCCACTGAGAGTTGACCCATGTTCGGACGCTAGCCTCGGCCTTTTGGGCGGGG
>NZ_JBHSCH010000046.1:0-36287 GCF_042651065.1 Teichococcus aestuarii | reverse complement strand
TAGCTGGCCGGGTCGAAGCTGGTGGCGCGGCCCTCGGCGCGGCCATGGCGGATGTAGTGGGTGGCGCCCGCATCCTCGCTGGCGCCGAAGGCGGCGCGCAGGTCGGCATAGTTCCGCAGGTACTGGGCGGCATCGAAGGCGGCGGCCTCGCGCCCCTCGGCATGGCCATGCGCCAGCCAATGCCGGGTGCCGGCCCGGAGGTCGGTGCCGAAGGCGTCGACCAGGTCGTCATGGCCGGCGATGTAGCGCGCGGCGTCGAAGCCGGTGGCGCGCCCTTCGTTCCGGCCGAAGCGGATGTAGTGCGCGGCCGCGGCCTCCGTGTAGCTGGCCGGGTCGAAGCTGGTGGCGCGGCCCTCGGCGCGGCCATGGCGGATGTAGTGGGTGGCGCCCGCATCCTCGCTGGCGCCGAAGGCGGCGATCAGGTCGGCATGGCTGGCGATGTAGGCCAGCCCGTCGAAGCTGGTGGCGCGCCCCTCGGCGAAGCCGTGCTGCAGCCGGTGCACCGAGCCGGCCAGCGCATCGGCGCCGAAGGCGGCGGCGAGGTCAGCATGGCTGGCGACGTATTCGAGCGGGCGTTCCGAGGAAAGGGCGCGCAGGTCGATCCTCACCCCGTCGGCGAACTGCACCACCTCGATCGCCGCGCCGGAGAGGGTGGCGCCCGTGCCCAGGTTGCGCGCCAGCAGCGACTCGCCGTCGCGCAGGACATGCCAGGCGCTGCTGCCCTGGTCGATCCGCAGCGTGTCCAGCCCCGCGCCGCCATGGAGGTCGCCGCCCTGCGGCGGCGCCACCAGCAGCCGGCTCGCCGCGAAATCCGTGCCAGGGATGAAGGCCAGGATGTCGAGCTTGCCCTGGTCCGGCGTGATCCAGTTGTCGCCCAGGATGCCGCCCGTGTCGCCCGAGTTCGGGTTCCAGGACCACCAGGCCCAGGACAGGCCGGCCGAGGGCGCGCCGGCGTCGCGCGTGCCGTCGCCATCGTGGTCGCCGTTCAGGGTGCGGGTCAGGGCCAGCAGCCAGGCCAGATCCTTCGGGTCCTGCAGGCGGCTGCCGAACTCGCCGAGCAGGACCGGCGCGATGCCCTCGCGCGCGATGTAGCCCCATTGCCGGTCGAACACCGCGGGCAGGGTGGCGGCGAGGTCACCGCTCTGGAACCAGGGCTGGGCGAAGACCGAGTTGGGGTAGTCGTGCGGCGAATAGACCACCTTGTTGCCGACGGGCAGCACCACCGGCCGCTCGGCGACCCCCTGCAGATTGCCGCCCCACCAGTAGGAGTCGCCCTCGTGGCGGTCCACGCCTTCCACCAGGATCAGCCAGTCCGGGTTCACCGCCTGGATGGCGGCGCCGGCGCGCTCGGCGGCGGCGTGCCAGTCGGTCGCCGGGTCGCCGCCCCAGCTGGCCCGGCTGTGCGGCTCGTTGTGCAGGTCGGCGCCGATGACGGTCGGGTTGCCCCGGTAGCGGCCGGCCAGCATCACCCAGTCGGCGATCCACTCGGCTTCCGGGTGGGTGTTGTCGTACCAGAGGCCGGAGCCGTTGGGGCCGTCCCCCGCCGTGCCGCGGTGCCGGTCGAGGATGATGCGCAGCCCGATCTCGCCCGCATAGCCCACGATCCTGTCGAGCAGCTGCACGCCGGAAAGGCCGGCGAGATCCGGGTTGCGGCCGTAGTCGATGTCGGTGGGCGGCAGCCTGCCGTCGAGCACCTCGCTGGAGAAGGGAAGGCGGAGGGCGTTGAAGCCGAGCGCCTTCATCTGGTCCATCATCTCCTGCCAGTTGCGCGCCTGCAGCCCGTCCGGCGCGCCGCGCACCGTCTCCATGCCGAACCAGTTCACCGCCGAGAGGCGCACCGGGATGCCGGCAGCATCGACGATCTCGTTGCCGCGGGTGGAGAAGAAGCCGTCACCCGGCTGCTGGCGTGAGAGCATGCGTGCGCTTTCCTGGCGGCGGGGGAGGCCGGGCGGTCATGGAAATCCCGGCCAGACGCAGGGCCTGGCCGGGCGAGGGAATTCTTGGAAGGGAGCGGGAGTGCATTCATGGCCGGCAGGCGGCCATGGAGGACGCCTCAGAACAGATCCAGGTCGGTGCGGCCCTCGGCATGGCCGAAGGTGATGAAGTGCCGGGCGGCCTCGTTCTCGTTCGAGCCGAAGGCGGCGCGCAGGTCGGCGTAGTTCGCCAGATAGGTCCGCGCGTCGAATCCGTCGGTGGTGCGGCCTTCCTCGATGCCGTGATGGAAGTAGTGGCGCTGGCCGGCCGCCGCATCGGCGCCGAAGGCCTCGATCAGGTCGGCATAGCTGGCGATGTACTGCAGCCCGTCCAGGCTCCAGTCCATCTTGGTGTCCGAGAAGGTCTCGACATAGGCGCGGCCGGTGTTCGGCTCGCTGCCGTCGGACAGGCGGCCGGGGAAGCTGTCGTCGGAATCCCAGCGGGACTGGAACACCACGTCATGCGTGTCGAACCACACCTTCATCGCCTTCACGAAGGGCTCGGCGTTGTTGGTCATCACGCCCCATTCGGAGTAGGCGGTGGGCTTGTCGCGCGCGGCGGCGAAGTCCTGGTGCCACTGCAGCCCGTACTTCTCCTTCAGCAGCATGTCCCAGGCCTGGTAGGGATCGCTGGTGAAGTAGAGAGTGTTCCAGTAGACATCCATGCCGATGATGTCGACATAGTCGTCGCCCGGATAGGCGGTGGCGGGGTCCATGCCGCCCCAGGCCTCGTTGACGTTCCACTCGAAGACGAAGCGGTCGGAGACGGCGCGGAACGAATCGACGAACTGGCGGAAGGCGCCGATATACGCCTCCTCATGGCCGATGGCCGACCACGGGAACCAGTCGCCGTTGAACTCCCAGCCGGTGCGGACGTCGATCGGCCCGTCGGTCTGGCTGTTCTCGATCAGGATGGTGGCCAGCTCGCGGTAGCGGGCGTTGTAGGCGCCGGTGGCGGCTTCCTCCAGCGTCGCGCCGAGCGGGATCAGCGGGATCGACCACTGATGGTCGCGCGGCGTCTCGTGCCACAGCTCGCGGGCGTTCCAGCGGGTGCTGTCGATCAGGTCGGCCCAGCTCTGGAAGCCGGAGACGACGTGAATGTTGTCCACCTCCCGGCCAAGCCATTCCTCGAAGGCCGGCAGATCCTGCGGCCGGTTGCCAAGATAGACACCAAGCTGGGTCATCGGGCTCTCCTGATCATCCGAATGAAGAAGGAGGGGCCCGCCCGTGCGGGGCGACCGGCTGCCATGCTCCTGCTCGGGAAGGCGATAGAGCAGGGCGCTGAATGAAAAAATAGAAAACAACAAAATTCAGGATCAACATTTTAGTGAGGAGAAGAACCCACATCGGATCCTCGCGTTACTTTCAATTTTTATTCGCGTGATGCGCGGAATGATTGTGGGATTTCCTGGCCGCGTGTGGATCTCGCCGCGGGTGCGCGGAAAGGCGCCGGAATGGTCCGCGGCGTCAACCCCTGCGTTGGCTGAAGCATGACAGCCGAGGCGGAGCGGCGCCGGCGCTAGGCTCCGGCCAGCAGGCCGAACAGCCAGACCGTCGCCACCCCGGCCAGGATGGAGGCGCTGAGATTGCCGGTGCGCCACTGCACCAGCACCACCGCCGCCGCTCCGAACAGCCCCGGCAGGCCGGTCCGGCTCAGGGCCAGGGTCACGTAGGCGGCGAAGATCGGCCCGGGCAGATGGCGCAGCATGGCGTCGATGAAGGGCGGCGGGCGGACCACCCGCAGCAACGCATAGCCGCCGGCACGGCAGAGATAGGTGACCAGCGCCATGCCCAGGATGGCGAGCAGCACGTCGCTCCGCATCATGGCGCCGTGCCGGGGCCGGATGGTGCCGTGCCGGGGCTGGCCCCGGAACCGGCCCCGGAACTGGCCTCGGAACCGGCCTCGGGGCCGCCACGGGCGCGGATCTCGTTCCAGGCCGCCAGGGCGGCGCCGGAGAGGGCGCCGGCCAGCAGGGGCAGGGGCTGCGGCAGGCCCAGGCGCTGCGTTCCCAGCGCTGCCAGCCCGGCCAGCGCCCAGGGCAGCAGGTCCTGCCGGGCCCCGCGCCAGATCGGCACCAGCAGCCCGACGAAGGCGGCGGTGCCGCCGAAGAACAGCGGGTGCCCCGGCGGCAGCTGCACCACGCCGCTCAGCACATGCCCCGCCACGGTGGCGGCCTGCCACGCCACCCACAGCGAAAGGCCCAGGCCCAGCAGGTAGCCGGCATCGCGCCCGCCCGCCCGGTGCTCGGCGATGCTCATGGCGAAGGCATGGTCCACCAGCGTGGCCAGCGTGCCCCAGAGCCGCCAGCCGCGCAGCCGGTCCAGCCAGAAGCCCAGGGCGGCTCCCATCGGCGCAAGGCGGATGTTCACCACCAGCGCCGCGAAGGTGACCGCCAGGACGGGCGCCGGGTCCGCCCAGAGTTCCAGCGCCAGGAGCTGCGCGGCGCCGGCATAGACGATTGCCGACATCAGCAGGGTCTCGGCCAGCGACAGGCCCTTGCCGGCGGAGATGACGCCCACCACCATCCCGAAGGGCAGCAGTCCAAGGTAGAGGGGCAGGGCGGCACGCGCCCCGCGCCGCATGCCGGCGCGGGTGAACACCACCGGGCGGAAGGGCTGCGGCTCAGCCACGGCGGGAGGCCAGCAGCCGCTCCTCCGCCACCTCGGGCGGCAGGTCCAGCGCGCGCTGCGCCACCTCGCGCGGGAAGCCGGCCCGCGCCAGCGCGGCCAGCGTCTTCAGCCGGGCCGCCGCGTCGGGGGGCGTCGCGGCGAAGGGGCCGGCGCGGCGGCGGCGCAGATGCCCCAGCGCTGCGATCAGCTCATCGGCCGTCTCTCCGTCCAGCGCGGCCTCGGCCGTGGACGCCGCCACGCCCTTGGCGGCCAGATGTGCGGCGATGGCGCGGCGGGAGCGGCCACCCTGTTGCAGGCGCCGGGCGCGGGACGCGGCGAAGGCGGCGTCATCGACCGCCCCTGCCTGCACCAGGCGGCGCGCCACCTCCTGCGCCGCCGCGCGGCCCTCCGCCACCACCCGGGCGATGGCCGCGCCATCCTGCCCCTCCGCCTCGGCGCGCTGCGCCCAGCGGGCCACGCGCCGCTGCAGCACGCGTACCAGCCCGGCTTCCGTGGCGGCGAAACGTGCCAGATGCAGCAGCGCGGCCTCGCGCAGCCGGCCGGCATCCGGCGCCGGGCCGGCCGCCGGCCTCCGCCTGGGTTCCTGCCGCTTTTCCATGCGCGGCAATCTGCCATGAAGCGGCCGGCCTGCACACCCGGCGCCTGCCCCATGGCGCGGGGGCAAGAGAATGGCTTCCCGGGCGGCAAGCCACAAACGCGAATGCCGCCGGCCTGGCGGCCGGCGGCATCCTCGACTGTCTCAGGCTGCGCGGGCCATCGGCCCGCAAGGGCTCAGCGCGTGGGCGGAACCGAGGAGCCCGTGGTGCCGGTGCTGGCCGGCGGCGGCACGGCGCTCGGGCCGATCGGCGGGTTGGCGCCGGCCGGGCCGGTGGTGGTGGAGGTGGAGGGGCTGCCATTGCGCTGGTTCATGCGCGGCTCGCCCGACTGCGCCGGCGCCGGCACCGGCTGCGTGCCCGGGGGCGTGGCGCTGCGGGTCGGCGGGTTGGCACCCTGCTCGGTGCGAGGGCCGGTGGTGGTGGGGGTCGAGGGGCTGCCCTGGCGCTGGTTCATGCGCGGCTCGCCGGACTGCGCCGGCGGCGGCACCGGCTGCGTGCCCGGGGGCGTGGCCGTGCTGCTCGGCGGGTTGGCGCCGGTCTGGGCCATGGCGGCCCCGCCGACCCCGGCGAAGCCGATCAGGGCGGCAGCGGTCAGGGCGATCATCGGTGTGCGCATCGTGTCGGATCCTCCAGCGGGGGTCTGGGTGCGCCCGGTGAGGGCGCGTGCCCCGGGGTAACTGGCCGGGCCGGGCAGAGTTGCGACGGTGCAGTTTGGCCCGCCTCACGATGCTGCTCACGATGCCGCTTGCTGGGCCGCTTGCTGGGCCGCTTGCTGGGCCGCTTGCTGGGCCGCTTGCTGGGCCGCTTGCGGACGATTTCCGGCCTTTGACCGCGCCGCCGGTTTGCGGCACTCTGCCCGTTTCCGCGGTCGGGCATGCGAAGGGTCGCGTGCGGCGCGGAAGCAGCCGGAGACGTATTCGCGTGATCCCCGCTCTGATGCCGACCTACAACCGTGCCGACCTCGCCTTCGAGCGGGGCGAGGGCGCCTGGCTGTGGACGGCGGATCAGCGACGATTCCTGGATTTCGGCAGCGGCATCGCCACCACCAGCATCGGCCATGGCCACCCGCATCTGGTGCGCACCATCGCCGAGCAGGCGGCCAAGGTGATGCACGTCTCCAACCTCTACCGCGTGCCGCAGGCCGAGCGCCTGGCCGCGCGCCATGTGGAGGCCTCCTTTGCCGACAGCGTCTTCTTCTGCAACTCGGGCGCCGAGGCGAATGAGGGGATGATCAAGGCCGTCCGCAAATACCATGCGGAGAACGGCCACCCCGAGAAGTTCCACCTGATCTGCTTCGAGGGCGCCTTCCACGGCCGGACGCTGGCCACCCTCTCGGCCACCGGCAACGAGAAGTACCTCGCCGGCTTCGGCCCGCCGGTGCAGGGCTTCGACCATGTGCCCTTCGGCAACATGAACGCGGTGCGCGACGCCATCGGCCCGCACACCGCCGGCATCATGATCGAGCCGATCCAGGGCGAGGGCGGCGTGCGCCCGGCCGACCTGCGCTTCCTGCAGGAGCTCCGCGCGGTGTGCGACGAGTTCGGCCTGCTGCTGGCGCTGGACGAGGTGCAGACCGGCATGGGCCGCTCCGGCAAGCTCTGGGCGCACCAGTGGGCCGGCATCGAGCCGGACGTGATGTCCTCGGCCAAGGGCATCGGCGGCGGCTTCCCGCTTGGCGCCATCCTGGCCAAGGAACATGTGGCGAAGCACCTGAAGCCCGGCACCCATGGCACCACCTATGGCGGCAACCCGCTGGCCTGCGCCGCCGGCAACGCCGTGCTGGACGTGGTGCTGGCCCCCGGCTTCCTGGAGCAGGTGGACCGCGTGGCGCGCCACCTGTGGCGCGGCATGAACGACCTCGCGGCGCGCCACCCCAGGGTGGCGAGCGGCGTGCGCGGCGCCGGGCTGCTGGTCGGGCTGCAGCTGACGCCGGCGGTGGCGAATGGCGACTTCCAGGCCGCCGCCGTCGACGAGGGGCTGCTGACCGTGGCGGCCGGGCAGAACGTGCTGCGCGTGGCGCCGCCGCTGATCGTCACCGAGGCGGAGGTGGACGCGGCGCTGGAGATGCTGGACCGTGCCGCGCGCCGCCTGACCCCGGCCGACGCCAAGGCGATGGCCAAGTGAGTGCGGCGTTGAAGACGACGGCGCAGGGGGGGGCGGCGCAGGGCCGCCCCCGCCACTTCCTGGAGCTGTCGGATTTCGACGGCGCCACGCTGCGCGGCATGCTCGACCTCGCCGCCCGCGCCAAGGCCGGGCAGGTGGCGGACAGGCCGCTGGCCGGCAAGACGGTGGCGCTGATCTTCGAGAAGCCCTCCACCCGCACCCGCGTCTCCTTCGAGGTGGGCATCCACCAGCTCGGCGGCCATGCCATCGTGCTGTCCTCGAAGGACATGCAGCTCGGCCGCGGCGAGACGCCGGCGGACACGGCGCGGGTGCTCTCCCGCTACGTGGACGCCATCATGCTGCGCACCGACAGCGTGGCGAAGCTGCGCGAGCTGGCGCAGCACGCCACCGTGCCGGTGATCAACGGCCTGACCGACGTCTCCCACCCCTGCCAGCTGATGGCCGACATCCTCACCTTCGAGGAGCATCGCGGCCCCATCGCCGGCAAGGTCGTGGCCTGGACGGGCGACGGCAACAACGTGGCGCAGAGCTTCATCCAGGCCGCGGCGCGGTTCGACTTCACGCTGCGGCTCGCCACCCCGCCCGAGCTGGCGCCGCCTGCCCAGCTGGTGGACTGGGCGCGGCGCGAGGGCGCGCGCGTCGAGCTGACGCCGGACCCGGTGGCGGCGGTGCGCGGCGCGCACTGCGTCGTCACCGACACCTGGGTCAGCATGTCGGACGAGAAGGAGGGCGGCCCCACCGCCCGCCACAACACGCTCGCCCCCTACCAGCTCAACGAGGCGCTGCTGGCCCACGCGGCGCCGGATGCGGTGGTGATGCACTGCCTGCCGGCGCACCGTGGCGAGGAGATCACCGGCGCGGTGATCGACGGCCCGCAGAGCGTGGTGTTCGACGAGGCGGAGAACCGGCTGCACGCGCAGAAGGGCGTGCTGCTCTGGGCGCTGGCCGGCCTCTGAGGCCGAGGGCCGGCTAAACGCTTCATCAACGCTTGCGGGGTAGTTCTGGACCGGACCTCCTGGCCAGGACACCCCGCATGCCTGTCTTCGCCACGCTTGCCGCGTTGCCGCGCCGCCTTGGGGTGGTGCCGCGCCTTGTGCTCCTCACCCTGCTCTCCGTCGTCTGTGTCGCGGCGGTGTCGAGCGGCACCATCCTGCTGCAGATGCGCCAGTATGCGCTCGCGCAGTCGCAGCAGGAGCTGGAGAGCAACCTCGCCATGCTGAAGGCGCTGCTCGCGCTGCAGGGCCGGGAGTGGCGCCTGCAGGGCGAGACGCTGCTGCTGGACGGCAAGCCGGTGAACGGCCGCATGGAGGTGGTGGACACGGTGAAGGCCGTGGCCGGCGGCGTGGCCACCATCTTCGCCGGCGATACCCGCGTGGCCACCAACGTCACCCGCCCCGACGGCGGCCGCGCCGTGGGCACCAGGCTGGCGCCCGGCCCGGCCTACGACGCCGTGTTCCGCCGCGGCGAGGCCTATCACGGCGTCAACGTCATCCTCGGCGCCGAGCACCAGACCATCTACGAGCCGATCCGCGATCCGGAGGGGCGGGTCGTCGGGCTGCTCTTCGTCGGGCAGCCGCTGGCCGCGCTGATGGCGACGCAGGACAGGCTGGCCTTCACCGCGCTCTGGACCGGCGCCGCGGTCACCCTGCCGGTGGCGCTGGCGGTGTGGTGGCTGATGAGCCTCGTGCTGCGCCCGCTGAAGGGGCTGGCCGGGGCGGTGAACGCCATCGCCGCCGGGCAGTTCGACCGCCCCGTGCCCTGCACCGAGCGGCACGACCAGCTGGGCGAGATCGGCCGCGCCGTGCGCAGCCTGGGGGAGGGCGCCCGCCAGGCCCGCGCGCTGGAGGCGGCGGCCGAGGCCCAGCGCAGCCAGGCCGCTGCCGCCCAGCGGCAGATGCAGGCGGCGCTGGCCGGGCAGATCGAATCCGCCGTGGGCGGCATCGCCCGGGCGCTGGGGGGCGAGGTGGAGCGGCTGGAGAGCGCCACCCGCGCCGTGGGCGAGGGCACCGGCGCCGCCGCGCGCGATGACGGCGCCGCCACCGAGCGCGCCCAGGGCGCCACCCGCAACGTGCAGGCGGTGGCCGCCGCCGCCGACCAGCTCGCCGCCAGCGTCGAGGAGATCACCCGCCGCGTCAGCGATGGCGCCGCCGTCACCCGGCAGGCGGTGGAGGCGGTGGACGCCTCGGACGCCACCGT
This sequence comes from Teichococcus aestuarii, assembly GCF_042651065.1. Taxonomy (NCBI): domain Bacteria; kingdom Pseudomonadati; phylum Pseudomonadota; class Alphaproteobacteria; order Acetobacterales; family Roseomonadaceae; genus Roseomonas; species Teichococcus aestuarii. The sequence goes on along the minus strand of NZ_JBHSCH010000046.1, from coordinate 26,767 downwards.
GGCCGGGCTGTCGGCGGCGGCGGCACGCATCGGCGACGTGGTGAAGCTGATCGCCGACATCGCCGGGCAGACCAACCTGCTGGCGCTGAACGCCACGATCGAGGCGGCGCGGGCGGGGGAGGCCGGCAAGGGCTTCGCCGTGGTCGCCTCCGAGGTGAAGAGCCTGGCCAATCAGACGGCCAAGGCGACGGAGGAGATCGGCACCCAGATCGGCGCCATGCGCTCCGCCACGGGGCAGGCGGTGCAGACGGTGCGCGGCATCGCCCAGGCCGTCGGGCGGATGGACGAGGTGACCTCGGCCATCGCCGCGGCGGTGGAGGAGCAGAGCGCCGCGACCCGCGAGATCGCCCGCAACGCCGCCGCCGCCGCCAGCGGCACCCAGGGCGCGGCGGACAGCACGGAGCGGCTCGGCGCGCATGTCGGCACCGCCGCCGGCGCGCTGGAGGCGCTGCGCGAGGCCACCACGGCGGTGGCGCAGCAGGGCCAGGCGCTGCGGCAGGAGCTGGTGGAGGTGGTGGGCCGGCTGCGCGCGGGCTGAGCCCTTTCTCCCACAGGCCGCTTTGCGGAATCCGCCGGCCGTCCTACCTAACAGGCTGTGGCATGCAGAGGATGGGCCTGAGGGATGGACGGGAGGATGGACGGGGCAAGGCGCTTTGATGTCGTGGTCGTGGGTGGCGGGCCGGTGGGGCTGGCCTTTGCCGCCTCGCTGTCCGGCCTGGGGCTTGCCATCGCCGTGGTCGAGCGGCAGGCGGAGGCGGCGCTGGAGAACGCCGCCTTCGACGGGCGCGAGATCGCGCTCACCTATCATTCGCAGGACATCCTGAAGCGCCTCGGCGCCTGGGCGCACATCCCGGCGGAGAGCATCTCGCCGCTGCGGGAGGCGCGGGTGCTCAATGGCGGCTCCGCCTACGCGCTCCGCTTCGACACGCGCGGCCGGCCGGAGGCGGAGCTGGGCCGGCTGGTCTCCAACCACGCCATCCGCCGCGCCCTCTACCGCGTGGCCCGCGCCTGCCCCGACGTGACGCTGCTGGCTGGCCAGGGCGTCGCCGCCATGGGCACGGACGTGGACGGCGCCTGGCTGCGGCTGGAGGACGGCACGGCGCTGCGGGCCGGCCTGCTGGCGGGGGCGGACAGCCGCTTCTCCGGCGTGCGCAAGGCGCTGGGCATCGGCGCCGAGATGCGGGATTTCGGCAAGCGCATGATGGTGGCGCGGGTGCGCCACGCGGCGCCGCACCACGCCGTCGCCACCGAGTGGTTCGACTATGGCCAGACCCTGGCCATGCTGCCGCTGAACGGCGACTGCTCCTCCGTGGTGCTGACCCTGCCGGCCGAGGAGATGGCGCGGCTGGAGGCGATGCCGGAGGCGGCCTTCGGCCCCGAGATCGCCCGCCGCTACCGCCAGCGCCTGGGCGCCATGGAGCTGGTCAGCACCCGGCATGTCTATCCGCTGGTGGCGGTCTATGCCGAGCGCTTCGCCACCACCCGCGCCGTGCTGCTGGGCGACGCGGCGGTGGGGATGCATCCGGTCACGGCGCATGGCTTCAATTTCGGCCTGCGCGGGCAGGACACGCTGGCGGGCGAGATCCGCGCCGCCCGGGCGGCGGGGCGGGATTTCGCGGCGCCCGACGTGCTGCGCCGCTACGCCCACGCGCACCGGCGCGCGACACGCCCGCTCTACCTGGCCACCAACGCCACGGCGAGGCTCTACAGCGAGGAGACCCTGCCCGCCCGGCTGCTGCGCGGCGCCGCGCTGCGCCTTGGCAACCACCTTCGCCCGGTGCAGCAGCTGGTGGTCTCGCAGCTGATGGAGAACCGGGTGGAGGGCCGGGTCGCCTGAGGGCGCCGGCCCGGAGAAGCCGCGCATGAGCGGCACGGATGCCGCCGCCCCGTCGCAGAGCGGGGCGGAGGTCCCTATCTATGCTTTTTGGAATTTTCAGGCCCCTGCCGCGTGACCGATCCGACCCAGCCTTCCACCACCCCCGATTTCCTGAACCATGACCGCCCGCCCGTGCCGGACCTGACCGTGCCGCGCGGGGTCCAGCCCTTCCACCTGCAGGAGAAGCCGGTGCGCGGCCGCCTCGTGCGGCTCGGCCCGCTGGCCGACGCGCTGCTGACCCGGCACGACAACCCGCCCGCCGTGGCGGCGCTGATGGGCCAGGCCCTGGCGCTGACCGCCGGCCTCGCCGCCGCGCTGAAGTTCCAGGGCAGCTTCAGCCTGCAGGCCAAGGGCGACGGCCCCGTCCGCATGCTGCTGGCCGACTGCACCGAGGCCGGCGCGCTGCGCGGCTATGCCCGCGCCGAGCCGGAGAGCCTGCCGGAGGGCAGCCCCGGCGCCGGCACGCTGCTCGGCCAGGGCTACCTCGCCTTCACCGTGGACCAGGGCGCGGAGATGGAGCGCTACCAGGGCATCGTCGCCATCGAGGGCGAGAGCCTGGCGGAGATGACGGGGCACTATTTCGCCACCTCCGAGCAGCTGGACAGCCGCGTCTGGCTGGCCGCCGGGCACACGCCGCAGGGCTGGCGCGCCTCCGCGCTGATCCTCGAGCGGGTGGCGGGGGCTGGCGGCATCGGCCCCGGCATGGACAGCGCCGCGCAGGAGGATGCGTGGGAGACTGCGCTCGCCCTGGCCACCACCATCACCGAGGCGGAGATGCTGGACGATGCCCTCTCCTCCGACCGGCTGCTGTACCGGCTGTTCCACGCCGAGGGGCTGATGCTCGACCGGCCGCGCCCGCTCTCCTATGGCTGCCGCTGCTCCCGCGCGCGGCTGGCCTCGGTGCTGGCCGGCTTCGGCACGGACGACCTCGACCACATGGCCGAGAATGGCGACATCACCATGACCTGCGAGTTCTGCAATGTCGGCTTCCGCTTCCCGCGGGACGAGGTGCAGCCCGCCGCCGGCCAGGCCTGACACCGCCCTGGGCGGGAGTGGCGTGTGGCCGGTATGGCCGCCGCGCCCGCCGCGTGGTTTGTAGAGGCATCTTCGGCCCCTCCGGTGGTCCCACCGGGGCGGGGTCCGCTCCAACTGGGGGAGAACAGGGGATCATGATGTCCATCACACGCCGCGGGCTCGCGCTCTCGCTGCCGGTGCTGGCGGCAGCCTGCGCGGGCGGCGATGCCCAGCCGGCCCTGCAGCCGCCGCCCACCTATGGCCACCTGACGCCGCTGCGGCTGAACGTGCTGAACATCGAGGTGCTGGAGCCCGGCCCCGGCCCCAACATCCGCATCGACCCGCCCGCGCCGCTCTCCCCTTCCGCCCAGGCGGTCCGCATGGGGCGGGAGCGGCTGGTGCCGGTCGGCACCACCGGGCGCGGCCGCTTCCTGGTGGAGAGCGCCATGCTGACGCGCGAGGTGGGCGATGGCGGCGGCCTGTTCACCCAGCGCACCGAGCGCCTGTCGCTCGCCATCCGCGTGCGGGTCGAGGTGCTGGCCGATGACGGGCGCCGCGTGGCCTTCGCCGAGGCCGAGGTGCGCCGCAGCGCCACCGTGATCGACGAGGGGCCGGCCAGCCGCGCCCGCGCCGCCGACCAGATCGTGCGCCAGGGCATGGACGACCTGAACGTGGAGTTCGAGTTCCAGCTCCGCCGCAACCTGCGCGACTGGCTGATGACCGGCGCCCCCGCCGCGCCGCTGCCCGGCCCGGTGCAGCAGGAAAGCCTGATCCGCCCCTGAGACGGGCCGGGGGGGCGGGCCCAGGGCGAGCAGGCTGGGGAGGGCGGCGCGGCCGGCCGCCCCTGCCTCAGGCTTCCGGCACCGGCCGCCCGTTCTGGGTCAGCGCCAGGAATTCCCGCCGCATGGCGGGATCGGTGCGGAACTCGCCCAGCATGCGGCTGGTGATCATGGCGACGCCCGGCTTGTGCACGCCGCGCGTCGTCATGCACTGGTGGCTGGCCTCGATGACCACGGCCACGCCGCGCGGCCGCAGCACGGAGTCGATGCTGTTGGCGATCTGCGCCGTCAGCTTCTCCTGGATCTGCAGGCGGCGGGCATAGGCCTCCACCACGCGCGCCAGCTTCGAGATGCCGACCACCCGCCCGGCGGGGAGGTAGGCCACATGGGCGCGGCCGATGATGGGCACCATGTGGTGCTCGCAATGGCTCTCCAGCCGGATGTCGCGCAGCACCACCATCTCGTCATAGCCGTCCGTCTCCTCGAAGGAGCGGGCCAGCAGGGCCACCGGGTCCTCTTTGTAGCCGGAGAAGAACTCCTCATAGGCGCGCGCGACGCGGGCGGGGGTGTCGGCCAGCCCCTCGCGCCCGGGGTCGTCGCCGGCCCAGAGCAGCAGCGTGCGCACGGCTTCCTCGGCTTCGGCCCGGCTGGGGCGGCGCGGCGCCGCGTCTCGGTCGGTGCTGGCGGGGTCGGCCAGCGGACGCGCCGGCGGAAAGGTCATGTTCACGGTGCGAATTCCGATTGGCGGTCCGTCAGGAAAGGCGCTCAGGAAACGGGCTCAGAAAAGGCGTTCAGAAAAAGCCCTGGGGCATCAATGGGGACGGAACGGCGCCGGGGCAATGGCCGCCGGCGCAAGGCTCGGGCGACGAGGGATCAATGCACCGCGCCGGTCTGGTGCGGGCTGTCCAGGCTGAACAGCGGGATGGCGATGTCGAAGGCTTCGCCGCTGACGGTGTCGAGCATGTGATAGAACCCGCGCATGAAGCCCGAGGGCGTGGAGAGCGGGGTGCCGGAGGTGTATTCGAAGCTCTCGCCCGGTTCCAGCACCGGCTGCTCGCCCACCACGCCGGGACCGTGCACCTGCTGGGTGCGGCCCATCCCGTCGGTGATCTGCCAGCTCCGCTTCAGCAGCTGCACGGTGCGCTGCCCCTGGTTCTCGATGCTGACGCGATAGGCCCAGACGAAGTGCGACTGCTCCGGCTGCGACTGGTCGGAGAGGTAGAAGGCGCGCACCGAGACGCGGATGTCGCGCGTGGTGGCGGTGAAGAGGGGAGGCTGGGTCATGGCGGTCCTTCAGCCGGCGCGGCGCAGCGCGGCGGTGGCGAGGCCGGCGCCCACCAGCATGCCGCCGCCCGTGCGGTTCAGCGCGCGGCGCACGGCCGGCTGGCGCACGGCGCCGGAGAGCCGCCCGGCCAGCAGCGCGTAGAGCAGCGCATTCGCCGCCGCCAGGCTGACGAAGCTGGCCACCAGGATGGCGGCCTGCGGCAGGAAGGGCCGGGCCGGGTCGAGGAATTGCGGCACGAAGGCGACGAAGAAGGCGATCGACTTCGGGTTCAGCGCGGTGACGAGGAAGGCCTGCCGCCAGGCGGCGCGGGCGCTGAGCGGCGCCGCCGCGCCCGGCTCCACCGGCGCGCGCCACAGCCTGACGCCGAGATAGACGAGATAGGCCGCGCCCGCCCATTTCAGCAGGGTGAACAGTGCCGCCGAGGTGGCCAGCAGCGCGCCGAGCCCGGCCAGCGACAGGCTCATCGCCACCAGGTCGCCCGCGGCCACGCCCGCCACCAGCGGCAGCGCCGCCCGGCGCCCGCCGCCCAGGGACTGGCCGATGACGAGAAGGATGGTGGGCCCCGGGATCAGCAGCATGACCGATGCCGTGGCCAGAAAGGCGATCCAGGTCTCGGGCGACATGGTCTCTCCGGTGGCGCGAGGGCCGCCCATTCTGCGCCGGGGCGCGCGGCGCGTCGAGTGCGGGCCCGCATCCGTGAACGGGCGGATGGGCGAGGGGGAGGGAGGCTTCTTTCACCGTCCCCCGGTTCCGCGGCTCAGCGCCGCTTCGGCCCCTGCTGGAACAGGTCGGGCTCCGGCGCGGCGGCGGGGGCGGCGGCGGCGGCGCGCTTCGCCGGCGCCTTGCGCGGGGAGTCCGCCGCCTTCTCGGCAGGCGCCGGGGCAGGCTCGGCGGCGGGTTCGGCGGCAGGCTCGGCGGCAGGGGCGCGGCGCGGCGCCTTGGCGGCCGCTGCCTTGGCGGGCGGCGCCTTCACCGCCGCCACCGTCTCCTCCACCACCATGCGGCCGAGCGGCTTCTTGCGCGGGGCGGTCTCGCCGCCCACCGCGTCCAGGGCGGCGGCGATGTCCTCCACGAGGTCCGCCACGTCCTCGAGCCCCACCGAGAGGCGCAGCGCGCCGTCGGTGATGCCGAGCCGCGCCCGCTCCTCCGCCGCCACGCGCATGTGGGTGGTGGTGGCGGGGTGGGTGATCAGGCTCTTGGCGTCGCCCAGGTTGTTGGAGATGTCGATCACCCGCAGCGCGTCGAGGAAGCGGAAGGCCGCCTCCTTGCCGCCCTTGAGGGTGAAGCTGACCAGCGTGCCGCCGGCCGACATCTGCTTCTTGGCGAGCTCATACTGCGGATGGCTGGCGAGGGTGGGGTAGTGCACCGCCGCCACCTCGGCCCGCTCCTCCAGCATCTGCGCCACGGCGGCGGCGTTGCGGCACATGGCCGGCACGCGCAGGTGCAGCGTCTCCAGCCCCTTCAGGATGGTCCAGGCGTTGAAGGGCGAGATGGCCGGGCCGGTGTTGCGCACGAAGGGCTGCAGCACCTCCTCGATCCACTTCTTCGAGCCGAGCACGGCGCCGCCCAGCACGCGGCCCTGGCCGTCGAAATGCTTGGTGGCGGAATAGACCACCACATCGGCGCCAAACTGCATCGGCTTCTGCAGCAGCGGCGTGGCGAAGACGTTGTCCACCACCACGATGGCGCCGGCCTCGTGCGCCAGGTCGCACACCGCCTTCAGGTCCACCAGCTCCAGCATCGGGTTGGAGGGGGTCTCCAGCAGCACGAGCTGGGCCGGGCGCTTGAAGGCCGCCTTCCATTGCCCGAGGTCGGCGCCGTCGACGAACTCGGTCTGGATGCCGTAGCGCGGCAGCAGGGTGGAGACGATCCAGTGGCAGGAGCCGAACAGGGCGCGGCTGGCCACCACCCGGTCCCCCGTCTTGAGGTGGGAGAGCATGGCGGCGTGCACGGCGGCCATGCCGGTGGCGGTGGCGCGGCAGGCCTCGGCCCCCTCCAGCGCGGCGAGGCGCGCCTCCAGCATCTGGACGGTGGGGTTGCCGAAGCGGGAATACTGGAAGTGCTGCGCCTCGCCCGTGAAGGTCTGCTCGGCCTGCAGGGCGCTGTCGTAGACGAAGCCGGAGGTGAGGTAGAGCGCCTCGGAGGTCTCATCCAGGTTGCTGCGCATCTGGCCGCCCCGGACCAGCAGGGTTGCGGGGCGCAGCGGACGGTCGGAAGCGGGCTTGGCCATCGGACGGGCGACTCTCGGGCTGGCATCGACACCCGGCCCGGTCGGGCGGGGTTTGCGCGCGCATCCCCGCCGCGGCCGTTTAGCGCGATTGTTTAAGCTCGCCGCAAGCTGGCCGGACAAATCGCGAGCGCCCGGCGGACCGGGCGGAAAGACTCTTACGCGCGGCTTGCCCCCTGCACAAGAGCAGGCTAGAAGCTTCGCCGACGCGGGCGTAGCTCAATGGTAGAGCTCTTGGTTCCCAACCAAGTGACGAGGGTTCGATTCCCTTCGCCCGCTCCAGCCTCCTCCCTGTCATGGCACCGCGTGGCGCTTCGCCGCGGTCTCGGCCCCCATTCCGGGCGCAGGGATGCGGCGCTCCGTGCCGCAGGCGGTGGCCGTGGCACTGCCCCAGGGCCTCAGCGGCACTGGCGGGGCCTGATACTCCCAGGAGCGCCAAGCAGGCGGGCATAGGCGCCGCGCTGGATGCCGTAGCACGCGCAGGCGATGCTTTCGAGGCCGGGCCGGTCGGTCACCGTGATCCTGCCCTTCTCGTAGCGGATGAAGCCCGCCTTCTGGAACTGCCCCGCGGCAACGGTGATCCCGGCGCGACGGACGCCGAGCATCATGGACAGTATCTCGTGGGTCATCGGCAGCACATCGCCCTCGACCCGGTCATGCGCCATCAGCAGCCAGCGGGCGAGGCGCTCATCGGTGTGGTGGCGGCCGTTGCAGGCCGCCATCCGCGCAACCTGCTCATGATGGACGAGGGCGTAGCGCAGAAGAAGCGTGCGCAGGGCCGGATCGGCCTCGAGCGCCGCGCGGAATGCATCCGCGCCCATGCTCAGCGCCAGGCCGGGGCACTGGACCATCGCCTCGAGGTCGCTGTGGCTGTCCCCGAGCAGCACGGGAAGCCCGACCAGGCCTTCCAGCCCCACCAGCCCCACTTCGGCCGCCTCGCCATCCTCCATGTGGGCCACCATGGACACGTAGCCGCTCTCCGGAAAACAGACGGAGGTGATGGGGACATTCGGCTCGTGCAGGCTGGCCCGGAGGCTCAGCTCCACCGGACGAAGCTCTGGCCAGAGGCGGGAAAGACTGTCGGGTGGAAGGGCCGCGAGCAGCCTGTTGCGCGGATTGGGCGCGGACGGATCGGGAGGGAGCAAAGCAGGTTCTTGCCAGGAGTATCGGCGGGAGTCTGGAACTCTTTCGGCTACCCGCACCCGAAGGCGTCACCGGGCATTCCCAGCCTACGGCCCGGGCTTTTCCCTGTCGATGCGAAAGCGTACAGCTTGGGCGAAACGATCCCGCCGCTCCGCAAGACTGCGGCCTGTCAGAAGACTGCGGCCTGCCAGAAGGCTGAGGGTTGTCAGAAGGCTGAGGGTTGTCAGAAGGCTGTGGGGCCCGGCCTGGCGGCGCCGAAGAGTTCCAGCCCCACCGGGATGCCTGTGGGTGGCTCGCCATCCATCATCGCCCGCACCATCTCGATGGTGCGGAGCACCGTCCCGGTCTCGTAGGGCTTGCCGATGGCGCCGAGGGCGATGTCCTTCGCCCGCCGGGCCTCGAGGATCTGGCCGCTGACGAAAACCGACAGGATGCCCCACCGCTTGCGGAGGATGCAGGCCAGTTCCACCCCGCTGCTGCCATCCCGCAGATTGATGTCGAGCAGCGCCAGATCGGGCCGCGCCCCCTCGCACAGCGCCAGGGCCTCGGCCAGCGTCGCGGCCGGGCCCATCACCTCGTGGTCCGCGGTCTCCAGGGCTTCGCCGAGCACCATGGCGATCAGCACCTCGTCCTCGACCAGTAGAATTCGCATTGGCCAGACTTTCCTTCGCCCTGCTCGGTCGGTGTGAGGTACCTGGCGTCAATGCATGGTGAACACCCTCGTTGTACGCTATCGTACATTTCTGCCATCAAGAGATCATGAAGGCCGCCGGGCCGGGCGCCAGCCGCGAGGCGGCGCGCCTCCATCCGCCTTTCCGCACGGGCGACGATCCGCATCAGGACGGTGGCGGGAGGCCGCTCAGTGGCGGTAGAGGGCGTTGCCTGTGCAGAACAGGCGGTCATAGGCGCGGCGGGTCACGCCGTAGCACTCGCAGGCGGCGCTCTCGAGGCCCGGCCGGTCCAGGACCGTGATGCGGCCACGCTCGTAGCGGATGAACTGCGCCCGCTGGAGCGCGCCGGCCGCCACGGTCACGCCGGCGCGCCGCACGCCCAGCATCATCGCCAGGAATTCGTGCGTGATGGGGAACTCATCCCCCTCGCTCCGGTCATGCGCCATCAGCAGCCAGCGCGCCAGGCGCTGATCGGTGTGGTGCCGCCCGTTGCAGGCCCCGGTCCGCGTCACCTGGCCGAGGAAGGCCAGGACGAAGCGGAGCAGCAGGCGCCGGAGGGCGGGGTCCTCCTCCATCGCCTGGCGCAGATCCTCCGCGTTCAGGCTGAAGGCCGTGCCGGGCCCCTGGATGAGGGCCTCCAGGTCATCGGTCTCCCCGCCGAGGAGAACCGACAGGCCGATCACGCCCTCGAAGCCGATGAGGCCGACCTCGGCTCCGTCGCCATTCTCCAGGATCGCCAGCATGGAGGACCATCCCGTCTCGTGGAAATAGACGGTTTTGATGGGGGCTTCCGGCTCATGCAGGGTGCGGCGGAGCGGCATCTCCACCAGGGTCAGCCTTGGCCGCAGGCGGGCGAGGCTTTCCGGCGGCAGGGCGGCGAGCAGGCGGTTTCGGGGAGAGAACGAAACTGGACGGTCGGTTGCCACGATAACTCCTGCCGCGGTGGTGTCGGCGGGAGCACATGCCACTCTCAGCCACCCGCGCCAGAAAGCCTCAGCGGGTGATGAGAGGCATATAGGGCCGGCTCACCGGCATTCTGAGTACGGAACCGTACAAACGGCCAGAAATCGCCTGCGTCCTGAAAGCTTCTCACCCCGGGCCGGCAAGGCCAGCGAGGGCGGCCGGTGCCCTGGCATGGCACAGCTCCCCGATCATCCTGACCAGATCCTCGGGGTTGTAGGGCTTGCACAGCACCGGAACGCCCCTGTGGCTGTCCAGGACCGGGTGGCCGTCATATCCGGTGGCGAAGAGAAAGGGCACGCCCCGCTCGCGCAGCACATCGGCGACCCCGATCGCCTTTGCATCGCCGAGCTGGATATCCAGCACGGCGGCGGTGATGCCGCCATCCGCCATCGCGACCTTCACCATCTGGAGGGCGTCCTGGACCGAAATGACAGGCCCCAGCACCAGCGCACCGGCGCCGATGAGGGAGTCCTCCACCATCATGGCGATCACCGCCTCATCCTCGGCCACCAGGATGCGCGTGCCGTCCAGGTCAGGTTTGCAACCGCTGTTTGGCGTCTGTGTCATGGACATGCTTGTGGATTGTTTCGAACGTGCATGGCTGTCCGGTAGCGTACAACCCAAGGACGTTCCGACGGGAGGCGGGCACACCGGCGCTTCCGGCGCATGGCCAGGCCCGAGGCTTGCCCGGCAACCGCCCGCGTGTTCCCCTGGGCCCGCCATGCAAGTGGCGCCTCTGCCGTGCAGCCCGGAGTGGTGATGTCTGGTCCCGACCAACCTTCTCTGGAGAAGCCCTCTCCAGCCGATATCGGCGTCGTCCGCCCCGAATGGGTGGACCATTACGGCCACATGAACCTGGCCTACTACGTGGTCGCCTTCGACCTCGCGACGGATGCGCTGTGGCCGGGACTCGGGCTGGGGCCAGCCTTCCGCGCCCAGGGCCTCGGCACCTTCGCGGCGGAGAACTGGGTGGCCTACAAGCGCGAGGTGACGGAGGGGATGCCGCTCGCCGCCCGCTCCGAGGTGCTGGCGCATGATGCCAAGCGGCTGCTGCTGCGCCACCGCCTGTTCCATGCGGCCGAGGGGTGGGAGAGCGCGGAATGCGAGCTGCTCTTCCTCTGCGTCGACCTCGAGCGCCGCAAGGTGGCGGAATGGCCGGCGGCGGTGCGCGCCGCCTTCGCCGCGGCGCCGGCCGGGCCGCCGCCCCAGCGCCTCGCACTGAGGCGCTGAGGCGCAGCCGCTACTTCTTCTCGATGTTCCAGAACACCATCACCGGCGCCTCCAGCACGCCGGAGATGTTGACGCGGCGGGCATAGGGCTGGTCGTACTGGCCGAGCACCCGGTAGGGCTGCACCTCGGCCAGGCGGCGGTGCAGCGCCTCGGTCGCCGCCTTCCGCGCCGGCTCGCCCACCGCCTCCACCACGGCGTTGCGCAGGCGCTCCGCCTCCGCGTCGCAGGGCCAGCCGGCCCAGGCGCGCTCGCAGGCCATGTTGGTGCCGATATTGGTGATGGGCGACTGCATGGTGGCGCCCGAGGCGGTGGTGACAAAGAGGTTCCAGCCGCCCTGGTCCACCGGGTTGCGGTTCTGCTGGCGGGTCGTCACCGTGCCCCAGTCGGCGAACTGCACCTCGACATTCATGCCGATCTTCTTCAGCGACTCGGCCGCCACCTCGGCCATGCGGCCGATCGGCGCGATGTCGTAGGAGGAGTTCAGCACCAGCTTCTCGCCCTTGTAGCCGCTCTCGGCCAGCAGGCGGCGGGCGGTCTCCAGGTCGGGCTTGGCGTAGGGCGCGGCGCCGGCCTCGGTGCCGTTCGGGCTGCCGCAGACGAAGTAGGAGCCGCAGCGCTTCCACCACTGCTCGTCGCCGAAGCCGGCGGCGAGGAAATCCGCCTGGTCGGTGGCATAGGCGAGCGCCAGCCGCGCGCGCGGATCGTTGAAGGGCGGGTAGAGGTGGTTGGGCCGCAGCATGCCCTGGTTGGGCAGGCTGGAATAGCGCTCCACCCGCACGTCGCGGCTGCGGCTGAGGACCGGGATCAGGTCCTGCCCCGGCTGCTCCCAGATGTCGATCTCGCCCGTCTGCAACGCCGCGGCGGCGGTGGCGGGGTCGGGCATGATGGTCCACTCGACGCGGTCGAGCTTCACCACGCGGCCGCCGGCGAGGCCGTCGGCCGGCTCGGCGCGCGGCACGTAGTCGGCGTTGCGGTCGTAGACGACGCGGGCGCCGCTGCGCCACTCGGCGCGGTTGAAGCGGAACGGGCCGCTGCCGATGGTCTCCGTCACCGGCTTCATCGGGTCGGTCGCCGCGTCGCTCTCGCGCATGATGACGGGGATCTGGCCGACCGCCGAGCCGAGCGCGAAAGGCACCATGCCGGTGGGCTTCCTCAGCCGCAGCGTGAAGCTGCGCTCATCCTCGGCCTCCAGCCCCGCGGTGTATTCGGCGAGCTTCAGCCCCACCGTGTCCCGCGCCATCCAGCGCTTCAGCGAGGCGATGACGTCGCGCGTCGTCACCTTTTGGCCGTCATGGAAGCGCAGGCCGTCGCGCAGGCGGAAGCGCCAGGCGAGGCCGTCCTCCGAGGTGGAGACGCTCTCCACCATCTGCGGGTGCGGCTGCAGCTTCGAATCCCAGGCGAACAGCGTCTCGTAGATCATCAGCCCGTGCATCCGGGTGATGACGATGGAGCCGAAGACCGGGTCCAGCGTGCGCAGATCGGCATGCGGCGCCACCCGCAGCGTGCGGTTCGGCGCCGGCTGGGCCTGGCCCGCGGCGGGCAAAGCGAGGGCCAGAGGCGCGGCGGTAAGCAGCAGGCCGGCGAGGTGGAGGCGGGTCATGCGGCGGTCCCGGAATTGTTGCAGGGATGGAAATGCAACACCCGTGCGCGGTGGCTGGCAACCCGCAGCGACCCGTCCGGCTGCAGCCAGAGGCAGGGGCGGTGGGTCCAGGGGCCATGGCTGAGGCTGGCCAGCGCCCGGCCGCCGGGCAGTGGCGTCAGCGCCGTCTCGCGCCCGAGATCGCCCGCCCAGGGGAAGCGCGCCGTGCCGTCGGCGTGGATCGAGAGGCGGGCGCCGAAGCTGGCCTCGCGCCACTCGCCCACCAGCGCCGGGTCCAGCGGCAGGCCGGGCGGCACGCGGTGCAGCCGCCGCGCCACGCCGCCGATGCGCCCGGCCAGCACGTCCCCGCCCTCCGCGCGCAGGCGGATGTCGAGATAGGCGGGCAGGCTGCGCGCCTCGCCGGGCGTGCCGGTCTCCACCAGCGCCTCGTGCCCGCCCATGACGCTGAGGGCACCGGCGGTGAGCTCGGCCCAGAACGGCCCCTCCGCCGCCGCGAACAGGCCCGGCGCGGCGAGGGTGGCAGGCGGTGGCACCGCTTCCCCCACCAGCGCGGCCAGGATGCGCAGCGCCGGCTGCAGCGCGTCCTCCTCCCGGTTGGTCAGCAGCACCACGCCGCAGCCGAGGCCGGGCGCCATCAGCAGGTGGTTGCGGTAGCCGGGCAGGGAGCCGCCATGCGCCACCACCTCCACCGTGCCGAGCCGGGTGCAGACCAGGCCAAGGCGATAGACGCTCGGCGTGCCGTCGGCGAAGGCGCGGGGCGCGGTGAGGCGCTCCAGCATGCCCGCCAGCGGGCCGCGCCCGGCCAGCAGCGCCGCGCCCCAGCCCGCCAGCGCCGCGGCGCTGCCCGCCATGCCGCCCGAGGCGGAGAAGTGCATGCCGTAGCGCCCGCGCCGCCATGCGGTGCCGTCGCGCCAGTAGCCGGTGGCGAGGCCGGGCACCGGCTCCTGCTCGTCCTCCGGGAAATGCAGCGGCAGGCCGAGCGGCCCCAGCAGGCGGCGGCGCAGCGCCTCGGCGTAGGAGACGCCGCGCTGCGCCGGCAGCACCGACTGGCCGAGCCGCCAGCCGGTGTTGGAATAGGCCATTTCCTCGCCGGGCGGCGCGTTCACCCCCGGCAGGCGGTGGGCGACGGCCATCACCTCGGCGGCGGTGAGGCTGGCGGTGTAGGGCACGCCCTGCTGCCAGAGCACCTCCATCATGTCCGGCAGGCCGCCGGTCATGTCCAGCGCCCGCGCCAGCGGCACGGCGCCGATGGCGGGGGGCAGCCCCTCCAGCAGCGTGCCGAGCGGCGCCTCCAGCGGGATTTCCTCCAGCAGCAGCGTGGCGGCCAGGAAGTGCTTGCTGATGGAGGCGAGGCGGTTGGTGGTGTCCGGCGTGAAGGGCAGGGCGTGCTCGAGGCTGGCGAAGCCGCCCGCCGCGGCGTGGCGGATGCCACCGGTATCGAACAGCACCACCGCGCCCCCCGGCCCCTGTGCCTCGGACCAGGCCCCGGCGAGGGCGGCGGCTTCGGCGGTGGCGCGGTTCCAGTCGGGCATGGCGGGGCTCCTCCGAGGATTCGCCGGAAAGCTTAATCGTCTTCGGCGAAACGTCATCGCCGCCGCGCCAGGCCCATGTTAACGGTTGCGCAACATCCGCAACAATGCACGCGGCCGGTTCGCGCCGTCCGCCCGGAAGATGCCATGTCCCGAAAGCGCCTGACCGCCCTGGCCCTGGCCGATGCCCTTCAGGGCACGGAGGGGGATGACCTGCTGACCGGCACCGCCGGGGAGGACACGCTGTTCGGCGGCCTTGGCCACGATACGCTGCTCGGCCGCGCCGGGATGGACTGGCTGGAGGGCGGCGCCGGCAACGACACGCTGGACGGCAATTCCGGCGCCGATCGCATGATCGGCGGCGCGGGCGATGACCTCTACGTCGTCGACGACGCCGCCGATGTGGTGGTGGAGGCGAGCGGCGAGGGTACCGACACGGTGCGCAGCAGCCTCTCCTTCTCGCTGTCCAGGCAATACATCGAGAACCTGACGCTGACCGGAATCGACGCCATCAGCGGCACGGGCAACGCTCTTGCCAACACGATCATCGGCAACATCGCCGCCAACCGGCTGGTGGGCGGCGGCGGCAACGACGTGCTCGACGGCCGCGGCGGCGCCGACATCATGGAAGGCGGCACCGGCAACGACACCTATCACGTGGATACGCCCGAGGATCGCGTGATCGAGGTGGCCGGCGAGGGCACCGATACCATCGTCACCGGGCTGCAGCGCTACTCCCTGGAGGGGCTGGAGACCGTGGAAAGGCTGAAGGGCACGGGCACGGAAAATGGAACTTTCGTGGGCACCGGCAACGCGCTGGACAATGTGCTGGAGAGCAGCGCCTCCTATAGCCGCCTCTATGGCGGCGCGGGCAACGACACGCTGACCGGCGCCACGGGCAATGATGAGCTCTCTGGAGACGAGGGTGACGACACGCTGGAAGGCGCCGCGGGCTATGATCGCCTCTATGGCGGCGAGGGCATTGATACGCTGCACGGCGCCGCGGGCGATGATTACCTCGATGGTGGTGCCGGCGCGGACAGGATGAAGGGCGGCGACGGCAACGACATCTATGTCATCGACCATTCCGGCGATGTCATCGTCGAGACGCGCGGCGCCGGCACTGACCGTGTGATCGTCTCGATCGATTTCAGCATGAGCGGCCGCTACGTCGAAGCCCTGGAGATGAGCGGCAACGCCGACCTGACCGCCACCGGCAACGCGCTGGAAAACGAGATGCGGGGGAATGCGGGCCACAACACCCTGCTCGGCATGGGGCGGAACGACAGCCTGTACGGGGGCGAGGGGAACGACCGGCTGGATGGGGGCGAGGGCAATGACTGGCTGTATGGCGAGAATGGCAATGACGTGCTGTATGGCGGCGCCGGCAAGGACAAACTATCCGGCGGCTCCGGCATGGACCTCTTCCACCTCGACGGCGAGGGCGACAGCATCGAGGATTTCCGGCACGGGGTTGACCTGATCGTAATCTCCGCCGCCTGGCTCGGCGGCGGGCTGGAAGCCGGGCTGGAGGTGAGCCTCAACGGCTTTTTTGCCAGCGGCACGGCGGCCGGCGGCACGGAGCATGGGCAATTCGTCTTCCTGCCGGGGACCAGCTGGACCCACAACCCTCATTTGTATAACAGCCCGGCACAGCTGATCTATGACGCCAACGGTGCCGAGGCGGGCGGCGAGACCCTGGTGGCCACGCTGAACTACAATGCCGCCGTCACGGCATCGGACCTCGTCATCGTCGCCTGAGGCGGAGTGCCCTCCCCGGGGGCATGCCCCCGGGAATTGCCCCGCTTCCCTCAGGCGGGCACCGTCTCCCTGAGCAGCCCCGCTACCAGCGGCATGCCGATACTCCCCGGATCGGTCATCAGCGATTCCGGATGGAACTGCACCGCCGAGAGCGGCAGCCTGCGGTGCTCGATGCCCATGACCACGCCGTCCTCAGCCTCCGCCGTGGCGAGCAGCGCGGCCGGCAGCGCGACGCGCCGCGCGTGCAGCGAGTGGTAGCGCCCGACGGTGAAGCGCTCCGGCAGCCCGGCGAGCAGCCGCCCGCCGAGGTTGCGCACGATGGAGGACTTGCCGTGCATCGGCCGCGCCAGCGTGTCCAGCGTGCCGCCGAAATGCTCGACCATGCCCTGCAGCCCGAGGCAGACCCCGAAGCCCGGCAGCCCGCGCCGGAGGATGAGGTCCAGCGTCTCGGACATGGCGAAGTCGGCGGGGCGGCCGGGGCCGGGGGAGAGCACCACGAGGTCGGCGCCGCTGCCCTCGCGCAGCGCGGCGCGGGCCAGGTCCGGCCGCAGGGTGCGCAGCTCCGCCCCCGCCGCGCGGAAATAGCCGCCAAGGGTGTGCACGAAGCTGTCCTCGTGATCGACCAGCAGCACGCGCGGCGCCGGCCCCGCCGGGCGCGGCACGGCGGGCAGCGTGGCGGCGGCGGCGGGCGCCTCGCCACGGAGGGCGGCGAACATGGCGCTGGCCTTCAGGCGGCACTCCGCCTCCTCGGCGGCCGGGTCGCTGTCGTGCAGCAGGGTGGCGCCGGCGCGCACCTCGGCCACGCCATCCTTCAGCCGGATGGTGCGCAGCGTCAGGCCGGTGTTCATGTTGCCGTCGAAGGTCATGCGGCCGATGGCGCCGCCATACCAGCGGCGGGCGGAGCGCTCCTCGGCCTCCACATGGCGGATGGCCCAGCTTTTCGGCGCCCCCGTCACCGTCACCGCCCAGGCATGGGAGAGGAAGCCGTCCAGCGCGTCGCGCTCCGGCAGCAGGGTGCCCTCCACATGGTCCACCGTGTGGATCAGGCGGGAATACATCTCGATCTGCCGCCGGCCGATGACGCGCACCGTGCCAGGGACGCAGACGCGCGACTTGTCGTTGCGGTCCACGTCGGTGCACATGGTCAGCTCGCTCTCCTCCTTCTCGGAGTTGAGGAGCGCGCGGATGTTGGCCGCGTCCTCCAGCGCGTCCCGCCCGCGGCGGATGGTGCCGCTGATCGGGCAGGTCTCGATCCGCCGGCCCTCGACGCGGACGAACATCTCCGGGCTGGCGGCGACGAGGAACTCGCCTTCGCCCAGATTCATCAGCGCGCCATAGGGGGCGGGGTTCACGCGCCGCAGCCGGTCGAACAGCACGCTCGGCGCCTCGGCGCAGGTGCCGGCGAAGGTCTGGCCGAGCACCACCTCGAACAGGTCGCCGCGCGCGAAGGCCTGCTTCGCCCGCTCCACCATGGCGGCGTATTCGCCGGGGGCGTGGTCGCTCTCGGGCGGGGCGGCGCCCTGGCCGATATGGGTGGGGCTAATGCGGAAGGGGTCGGCGCGGGTGGCGCGGGGCTGGCCCTGCGTCGTGCGGCCGAGGGCGGTGAAGTCGTAGCGGTGCAGGGTGGCGGCGCCGCGCAGATGGTCCACCACCAGGATCTCGTCCGGCAGGTAGAGCACCAGGTCGCGCTGGTCCGGCGCGCGCGGCAGGCGGAGCGGCAGCGGCTCGAACTGGAACACCAGGTCGTAGCCGAAGGCGCCGTAGAGGCCGAGATGCGGGTCATCGGGGCTGGCGAAGAGGTCGCGCAGCGCCCGCAGCACCGAGAAGACAGAGGGCAGGCGGGAGCGTTCCTCCTCCGGCAGCGCCGCCTCCGGCGCACGGACGCAGAGGGCGATCTCGTCGGCGCTCTCGCTGAAGGAGGCGAGTTCCGGCATCGGCCGCAGCGCGGCGGCGATGGCCGGCAGCAGCACCCCGCCCCGCCCGTTCAGCGCCAGGATGCGCACGGAGCGGCCGCGCGCCGTGACCATCAGCGGCGGGTCGGCGAAGCCCAGGTCCCAGCGCGTGTAGCGGCCGGGAAACTCGAAGGAGGAGGAGAGCAGCACGCCGCGCTGCCGGTCCAGCCGGCGGGCCAGGGCCTCGCGGGCGCCCTCGGCCTCGGCTGCCTCGGTGTGGCGGTGGACGGTGATGCCGCCCCGGGTCTGGTAGGGGGTGTGGTCTGCGGTCTGCATGGTCGCCTTCGGGCTTTGGGGGCCACGGGCTTCCGGAGGCAGGGGGGGAGAGATCACGAAAAAGGCCGCCCGGAGATCCGTGGCGGCCGTGTGGAGAAGAATACGCGCGGGCCGCCTATTGCTGCGGCCACCACCAGGACTGGGCTGGAAAGCGCGTGATCATGGGGAAAGCCTAGCGCCGGGTCGGGCGGGGATGCAAGCGCTGTCCGGCAGGGAGGGGGAGGGGCGGAGAGGCGGCGCTTGATTCCCCTGGCCGGGGAGTCTAGAACCCCCCATCCGGCTCTGTCCGGATCCTTTTGGTCGGCGCCTCCCGGAGAGGCCCGGCTCCGTCGCTCCGCGAAGGCTCGCGCAGCGGCGCGTTTTGTTATGGGCGGGCGGTTGGCCCGCATGGAAGGAAGACGGCGGCCACGATGTTCGAGGCTTTGTCGGGCAAGCTGAACGGGGTTTTCGACCGGCTGCGCCGCCGTGGCGCGCTGTCGGAGGCGGACGTGTCGGAGGCGCTGCGCGAGGTGCGCATCGCCCTGCTCGAGGCCGACGTGGCGCTGCCGGTGGTCAAGGACCTGGTCAACAAGGTGCGCGAGCGCGCCGTGGGCCAGGAGGTGCTCCGCTCCGTCTCCCCCGCCCAGCAGGTCGTCAAGATCGTCAATGACTGCCTGGTGGAAGCGCTGGGCGGCGGCGAGGGCGTCGAACACGTCGCCGGGCTGGACCTGAACGCGGCGGCGCCGGTCGCCATCCTGATGGTGGGCCTCCAGGGCTCGGGCAAGACCACCACCTCCGGCAAGATCGCGCTGCGGCTGCGCACGCGCGACAAGAAGAAGGTGCTGCTGGCGAGCCTCGACGTGCACCGCCCCGCGGCGCAGCTCCAGCTCGAGACGCTGGCGCGGCAGGCGGGCGTCACCAGCCTGCCCATCGTCCAGGGCCAGGGGCCGCTCGAGATCGCGCGCCGCGCCCTGCAGGTGGCGCGCGGCGAGCTGTACGACGTGGTGATCCTCGACACCGCCGGCCGCCTCTCGATCGACGAGGCGCTGATGGCGGAGGTGGCCGAGGTCAAGGCCGCCACGAAGCCGCATGAGAGCCTGCTGGTCGTCGACGCCATGACCGGCCAGGACGCGGTGAACACCGCGCGCATCTTCAACGAGCGCGTGGGCCTCACCGGCATCGTCATGACACGGGTGGATGGCGATGCGCGCGGTGGCGCGGCGCTCTCCATGCGCGCCGTCACCGGCGCGCCGATCAAGCTGCTCGGCGCCGGCGAGAAGCTGGACGCGCTGGAGGATTTCCACCCCGACCGCATCGCCGGCCGCATCCTGGGCATGGGGGACATCGTCTCCCTCGTCGAGCGCGCGGCCGAGACGATCGACAAGGCCGAGGCGGAGAAGCTGGCGGCCAAGATGCAGAAGGGTCAGTTCGACCTGGAAGACTACGCATCGCAGCTCAAGCAGATCGGCAAGATGGGCTCGCTCTCGGGCATCCTGGGCATGCTGCCGGGCATCGGCAAGATGAAGGCCCAGCTCGAGAACGCCAATCTCGACAACAGCATCCTCAAGCGCCAGGCCGCCATCATCGGCAGCATGACGCCCAAGGAGCGCCGCAACCCCGAGATCCTGAAGGCGAGCCGCAAGAAGCGCATCGCCGCCGGCTCGGGCACCACGGTGCAGGAAGTCAACCGGCTGCTGAAGCAGTTCGACGACATGTCCGCGATGATGAAGCGGATGAGCAAGCTCGGCCAGAAGGGGCTGATGCGCGGCGGATTGGGCGCGCTTCTCCCCGGTGCCGGGGGCAAGCGCCCCTTCTGAGAACGAAGAACGGCCGAAACCCCTTCTGATCAACCGAACCACACTAAGGAAGCCATAGATGGGCCTGAAGATCCGCCTCGCGCGCGCCGGTGCCAAGAAGCGCCCCTACTACCACATCGTGGTGGCCGACAGCCGCTCCCCGCGCGACGGCCGCTTCATCGAGAAGGTCGGCAGCTACAACCCGATGCTGCCCTCCGACCATGCCGAGCGCGTCCGCCTGCAGGACGACCGCATCAAGCACTGGCTGAGCAACGGCGCCGTGGCGACCGACCGCGTGGCCAAGTTCCTCGGCCGCGCCGAGCTGGCGCCGATGCCGGTGTTCCGCGAGCAGCCGAAGCAGTCCGCGCCGAAGAAGAAGGCGCAGGAGCGCGCCGCGGCCGCCGCCGCCGCGGCCGGCTGAGCCAGCCTCCAGGCCTGAGCGTCGCACAGCCATGCCCGTGGAACGCATCCTGGTGGGGGAGATCGGCCGGCCGCACGGTGTCCGTGGGCTGGTCCGCATCCAGTCCTTCACCGCCGAGCCGGCGGATATCGCCGCCTATGGCCCGCTCTCGGATGAGGGCGGCGGGAAGCACTATGCGCTGCAATGGCTGGGCGGCGGGCTGGCCCGGATCGAGGGCGTCAACGACCGCGACGCCGCCGCGAAGCTGACCGGCACCCGCCTCTACGTGGCGCGCGACCGCCTGCCGCCGCCCGAGGAGGAGGAGTTCTACCTCGCCGACCTCATCGGCCTCGCCGCGCGCGATGCCGAGGGGCGGGAGATGGGGCGCGTCGCCGCCGTCGAGGATTTCGGCGCCGGCACCATCCTCACCCTGCGCGACGAGCAGGGGCGGGAGACGCTGCTGCCCTTCACCCGCGCCGTGGTGCCGGTGGTGGATGTCGCCGGCGGCTTCGTCACCGTGCAGCCGCCCGAGGCGGTGGTGGTTCCCCCCGGCGAAGGCGATGCCGAGCCGGAGGCCGCCCTGCCCGAGCCGGTCCGCCCGCTGCCGCGCCGGCAGGATGCGCCCCGGCGCACCGGCCCGCGCGGCGTGCGCGGAGGTGCCGCGTGACCTGGCGCGCCACCGCCCTGACGCTGTTCCCGGAGATGTTTCCGGGCACGCTCGGCCATTCCCTGGCCGGGCGCGCGCTGCGCGAGGGGCGGTGGAGCCTGGACACGCTGCAGATCCGCGACTTCGCGACGGACCGGCACCGCACGGTGGACGACACCCCCTGCGGGGGCGGCGCCGGGCTGGTGATGCGGCCGGATGTGGTGGACGCCGCCTGCGCCGCCGCCCTGGCCGAGGGGCCGGACCGGCCCCTGGTCTACCTCACCCCGCGCGGGCGCCTGATGGACCAGGCGCTGGCGCGGGAGCTGGCCTCCGGTCCGGGCGTCGTCCTGGTCTGCGGCCGCTACGAGGGGCTGGACCAGCGGGTGATCGAGGCGCGCGCCATGCGCGAGGTCTCGGTGGGCGACTTCGTGCTGTCGGGCGGGGAGCCGGCGGCGCTGCTGCTGCTCGATGCCTGCGTGCGTCTGCTGCCGGGGGTGATGGGCGGCGCCGACAGCGCGGCGGAGGAAAGCTTCTCCGACCCGCGCGGGGCGTTGCTGGAATACCCGCACTACACCCGGCCGGCGGTGTGGCAGGGGCGGGCGGTGCCCGATGTGCTGCTCTCCGGCCACCATGCGGCGGTGGGGCAATGGCGGCGGGACCAGGCCGAGGCCGCGACGCGCGAGCGCCGGCCGGATCTCTGGCGCCGGCTGCGTGAGACACAGGATTGAACGGGCGGCCCGCGCCGCCTAAACGGATTGTCGAGAGGACCTTTAACAATGAACCTGCTGCAGCAGTTCGACGCGGAGCAGCTCTCCCGTCTGGTCGAGGCCCGCGCCGTGCCGGCCTTCGCCGCCGGCGACACCGTGCGCGTGATGGTGAAGGTGGTCGAGGGCGAGCGCACCCGCACCCAGGCCTATGAGGGCGTGGTGATCGCGCGCTCCAACAAGGGCCTGCACAGCAACTTCACCGTGCGCAAGCTCTCCTACGGCGAGGGCGTGGAGCGCGTCTTCCCGCTCTACTCGCCGAACGTGGCCGAGATCGCCGTGCTGCGCCGGGGCAAGGTGCGCCGCGCCAAGCTGTATTACCTGCGCGGCCGCACCGGCAAGTCCGCCCGCATCGCCGAGAAGGCCGCGCCGCGCGCCGTCAAGGAGTGAGCGGCCGGCGGGGGTGAAGGCCCCCGCCGACGCGATCCCGGCGCCCTGCCGGGAGGAATTCGGCCAGGAGGGGTTTCCCCCGTCCTGGCCGCTTATAATATGTGAAGACCGGCGGTGGCCCGGCCGAGGATGACTCCCTCGCGCCCCACCGGAACCGGCGGGAGTTCCGGGGGATGCCTCCCCTCGTGACGCCAAGGCGCCCTCCGTGTGGCGCTGGGCCCCAAAGCCCCAGGCCATGCGGGTGTTCGTATCATCTGCCACGAGGACACCACCATGTCGGCCACGAAGCCGCGCACGCTCTACGACAAGATCTTCGACGCCCATCTGGTCGAGACGCTTCCGGACGGCACCGCGCTTCTCTACATCGACCGGCACCTCGTGCACGAAGTGACGAGCCCGCAGGCCTTCGAGGGGCTGCGCATGGCGCGCCGCCCGGTGCGCCGCCTGGACGGCACCATGGCGGTGGTGGACCACAACATCGCCACCGACGCCTCCCGCTACACCGGCATCGACGACCCCGAGAGCCGCGTGCAGGTCGAGACGCTGGAGCGCAACGTCGCCGAGTTCAACGTCCCCTACATCCCGCTGACCGATGCGCGCCAGGGCATCGTCCATGTCATCGGGCCGGAGCAGGGCCTCTCGCTGCCCGGCATGACCATCGTCTGCGGCGACAGCCACACCTCGACGCATGGCGCCCTCGGCGCGCTGGCCTTCGGCATCGGCACCTCCGAGGTGGAGCACGTGCTGGCCACCCAGACCCTGCTGCAGAAGCGCGCGAAGAACATGCGCGTCACGGTGGAGGGCGCGCTTCCCGCCGGCTGCACGGCGAAGGACATCGTGCTCACCGTCATCGGCAGGATCGGCACGGCGGGCGGCAATGGCCATGTCATCGAGTTCGCCGGCAGCACCATCCGCGCGCTCGACATGGCCGGGCGCTTCTCGATCTGCAACATGTCGATCGAGGCGGGCGCCCGCGCCGGCATGATCGCGCCGGACCAGACCACCTTCGACTACGTCAGGGGCCGCCCCTACGCGCCCCAGGGCGAGGCCTTCGACCGCGCCGTGGAATGGTGGAGCACGCTGCCGACCGACGAGGGCGCGGCGTTCGACAAGGAGGTGTTCCTCGACGCCGCCGAGATCGTGCCGATGGTCTCCTGGGGCACCAGCCCCGAGGACGTGCTGCCCATCACCGCCGCGGTGCCGGACCCCGAGGCGGCCTCGGACGAGGCACGCCGCGCCCAGCTCCGCCGCATGGTGGAATACATGGGCCTGACGCCGGGGCAGAAGCTGACCGACCTCAAGGTGGATGTCGTCTTCATCGGCTCCTGCACCAACAGCCGCATCGAGGACATGCGCGCCGCCGCCGCCATCGCCCGCGGCAAGCGCGTGGCCGAGGGCGTGCGCGCCATGGTGGTGCCCGGCTCCGGCCTGGTGAAGCAGCAGGCGGAGCAGGAAGGGCTGGACGCCGTGTTCAAGGAGGCCGGCTTCGAGTGGCGCGAGGCGGGCTGCTCCATGTGCCTCGGCATGAACCCGGACAAGCTGAAGCCCGGCCAGCGCTGCGCCTCCACCAGCAACCGCAACTTCGAGGGCCGGCAGGGGCCAGGCGGGCGGACGCATCTCTGCTCCCCCGCCATGGCCGCCGCCGCCGCCGTCACCGGCCGCCTCACCGACGTGCGCGAGATCGCCCAGGGGAAGCACTGAGCCATGGACGCCTTCACCAAGCTGACCGGCATCGCCGCCCCCCTGCCGATGGCGAATGTCGATACCGACAAGATCATCCCCGCGCGCTTCCTCAAGACCATCGCGCGCACCGGGCTCGGCAAGTCGCTCTTCGCCAACCTCCGCTACAACGAGGATGGCAGCGAGAACCCGGATTTCGTGCTGAACCAGGAGCCCTACCGCCGCGCGGAGGTGCTCATCGCGCACGAGAATTTCGGCTGCGGCTCGTCGCGCGAGCACGCGCCCTGGGCGCTGCTCGATTTCGGCATACGCTGCGTCATCGCGCCGGACTTCGCCGACATCTTCCACAACAACAGCTTCAAGAACGGCATCCTGCCCGTGCGCCTGCCGCGCGCGGTGTGCGACCAGCTGATGGAGGATGCGCGCATGGGCGAGAATGCGCGCATCACCATCGACCTGGAGCGCCAGGTTGTGGTGCGGCCGAATGGCGAGGAGATCCCCTTCGAGATCGACCCGCTGCGCCGGCACCTGCTGCTGAACGGCCTCGACGATATCGGCCAGACCATGCAGCGCGCCCCCGTCATCGACGGCTTCGAGGCGAAGCAGCGCGCGGCGCAGCCCTGGCTGTACCGCTGAACCAAACTCCACCGGGAAGGGATGAGACGAAGGACATGACGGCGAACAAGAGGCTGCTGGTTCTGCCCGGCGACGGCATCGGGCCAGAGGTGATGCGCGAAGTGCGCCGCGTCATCGACTGGATGGACCGCCGCCGCCATGTGAGCTTCGCGCTGGAGGAAGGGCTGGTCGGCGGCGCCGCGCTGGAGGCCCAGGGCTCGCCCTGCCCGGACGTGACGGTGGAGCGGGCGCTGGCGGCCGATGCCGTGCTGTTCGGCTCGGTCGGCGGCCCGAAGTGGGATTCGCTCCCCTTCGACAAGCGCCCCGAGCTCGGCATCCTGCGGCTGCGCAAGGAGCTGGGCCTGTTCGCCAACCTCCGCCCCGCCCTGGTGCTGGAGCCGCTGGTCGATGCCTCCAGCCTCAAGCCCGACGTGGTGCGCGGGCTCGACCTGATGATCGTCCGTGAGTCCACCGGCGGCATCTATTTCGGCGAGCCGCGCGGCGTGGAGACCATGCCGAACGGCAAGCGCCGCGGCGTCGACACCGAGGTCTACACCGAGGACGAGATCGCCCGCGTGGCGCGCGTGGCCTTCGAGCTGGCGCGCAAGCGCACCGGCAAGATGACCAGCGTCGAGAAGGCGAACGTCATGCAGTCCGGCCGCCTGTGGCGCGCCGTGGTCAGCGAGATCGGCGCCGCCGAGTTCCCGGATGTGCAGCTCTCGCACATGTACGCCGACAACTGCGCCATGCAGCTCTGCCTGCGGCCGAAGCAGTTCGACGTCATCCTGGCGAGCAACATCTTCGGCGACCTGCTCTCCGATCTCGCCGCGGCGGCCACCGGCTCGCTCGGCATGCTGCCCTCGGCCACGCTCGGCGCGCCGGATGCCTCCGGCCGCCGCCATGCGCTGTACGAGCCGATCCACGGCTCGGCGCCGGACATCGCCGGCAAGGGCATCGCCAATCCCTGCGCCCAGCTGCTCTCCTTCGCCATGCTGCTGCGCTGGTCCTTCGGCATGGAGGAGGATGCCGCCATGATCGAGGCGGCGGTGGAGAAGGTGCTGGCCGGCGGCCTGCGCACCGCCGACATCATGGGCCCCGGCACCGCCCGCGTCGGCACCAGCGTGATGGGCGACGCCATCCTGCGCGAGCTGGACAAGGTGGCGGCGTAACGACCACCGCGGATGCCTTGCCGGCGGGAAGGCCTCTGGCTAATTCCCGCCGGCTCGCTGGCTGGCGCCCGTAGCTCAACTGGACAGAGCACCAGACTACGGATCTGGGGGTTGGGAGTTCGAATCTTCCCGGGCGCGCCAGTTTCTCCAGAAACCGGCGGTTATCCGCCGTTTTCGTCCTCGGTTTGCAATTTCTCCTTAGGGGTTTGCAATTTGCTCCGAGTGATTCGGGCCATGGCGGCAGTGGCCAGACGGACCTGATCCGCCGCTTTCGTGTACCGCTCCACCTCCGAAAGAGACCTATGGCCGGTGATGGCGGCGATCTGATGCGCCGTGCAGCCTGCCTCTGCCAAGCGCCTCGCTGCCGCCTTTCGCAGGCCGTGGGGGCTCCTGCCTTGCGGGATGCCCGCCTTCTCACACCAGCCGATGAAGCGCATGTAGAAGCCGTTCGCCGTGAAGGCGGCGCCGTTCTGGCGCTGTAGGAAGGTGGGCTGATCCCGCGGCGTGAAGGTCAGTTCGGTGGCCAAGTCCGGGTGAATGGGAATGGCTAGAGCTGTCCCGGTCTTCACCTGTTTGAGGTCAATGGCTTCATTCCGGACCTGCGGCCATCCCATTCGCACAACGTCGCTCCGCCGCTGACCAGTGTAGAGCAGCAGAGCGAAGGCTAAGCGCTCGCGGCTGCCGCTCGGCCACCTGGCCTCATAGGCGGCGATCTCATCCTCGCTCCATGTGGCATACCCCACCGCCTTATGGCGCTGGCGCTTAACGCCATGCGTCGGATCGGTGTCTCGCCATCCCAGGTCGATGGCATGGGCCATCAAAATCCGCAGCATCCTAAGGCGGTGGTTCGCCGCGGTAGGGTGGTCGCTCTTTTCCTCCATCAGCCGCCGGATACCAGAGGGGTCCAAAAGCCGGATAGGCTTAGGCTGTTGATTGCCACTGAGACCTGACCCGGTTTGGGGTAAAGTTGCCACTGAGAGTTGACCCATGTTCGGACGCTAGCCTCGGCCTTTTGGGCGGGG
>NZ_JBHSCH010000045.1:0-39095 GCF_042651065.1 Teichococcus aestuarii | reverse complement strand
GGGCCGCCGTGGCGCGGCCCCCCGGCGCCGCGGCGAAGGCGGCGCGCAGCAGCGGCGAGTCCGGCTGGAAGTCGTAAGGCCCGGCGAGGCCGATGGCGCCGGCCAGGGCCTCCCGCCCGCCCGGCCCCAGCCAGCGCGGATCGGTGGCCAGGGCGATGGCGATGAAGGCGCCGGCCGAATGCCCCATCAGCACCAGCCGCCGCCCCGCCGCCACCGGCGCCTGCCGCAGCCAGGCGACCGCCGCCGCGCCATCCTCCAGGAAGAGCGGCCACGGCCCCTCCGGCATCAGCCGGTAGTCGGGGATGGCGACGGGGCAGCCAAGCCCGGCCAGCGCCTCGGCGACGAAGACGTAATCGGCCTTCGCGCCGCTGCGGAAGCCACCGCCATAGAAGAACACCACCAGCGGCGCGCCCGGCGCCGGCTCGGCGGGCTCGTAGAGGTCGAGGCGCTGGCGCGGCAGGCTACCGAAGGCGATGTCCCGCCGCCGCGTGAAGCCGCCCGAGGGCACCAGCGCGTTGACCAGCGCCGCCGGGCTGCACCCCGCCAGGGCCGCCGCCCCCGGCAGCGCCAGCAGCGGCGCCAGGGCACGGCGGGAAAGCCAAGATCCGCTCAATGGTGGTGGTGGTTCGCGCAGGAAGCCCCGTTCCCCTGCGCCTCCGGCCGCGCCACCGGCACCGCCACGGCGCGCTCGAGCACCCGGGCGGCACGGAAGCAGAGATCGTCGCGCAGCTGCGCGGCGGCGAGCTGCACGCCGCGCGGCATCCCCTCCTCGTCCAGGCCGAAGGGCACGGTGATGGCGGGCTGGCGGGTCAGGTTGAAGGCGAAGGTCCAGGGCGCCCAGTCGCGCCACAGCGCCTCGGTGGGCTTGATGGTGGGCGCGTCGGCGTCGAAGGCGGCGGTCGGCGTGGTGGGGCAGAGCACCAGGTCGTATTTCAGGTGGAAGCGCGCCATGGCGTGCGCCGCCTCGGTGCGCATCGCCTCGGCGCCGAGGAAGTCGATGGCGGACATGCCGCCCTCGCGCTCGGCCACTTCTTCGAGGCCCTTGTCCAGCAGGGCGCGCTTCTCGGGGGCCATGGTGTTGACCAGCCGCGCCAGCGCCACGCCCCAGACGCGGCCGAAGATGTGGCGCGTATCCGGCAGCTCGGGGTCGGCATCCTCGACGATGGCGCCGTGCTCGGACAGCACGCGGGCGGCGGCCAGCACCGCCGCCTCGCCCTCGGCGTCGATCGGCGGCGCGTAGCCGAGCCTGCGCACCACGGCCACGCGCAGCCCGGCCACGCCGTCCTCGATGCCGGCGCGCCAGTCGCGCGGCTCCTCCTGCACGCAGAAGGGGTCGCGCAGGTCGGGGATGGCCATGGCGGACATCATCAGCGCCGCGTCGCGCACGCTGCGCGTCATCGGCCCGGCGCAGGAGACCTGGCCGAAGGCGCTGTGCGGCCATTGCGGGATGCGGCCATAGCTCGGCTTCATCCCCACCAGCCCGCAATAGGCGGCGGGGATGCGGATGGAGCCGCCGGCATCGGTGCCGATATGCATCGGGCCGAAGCCCGCCGCCCCCGCCGCGCCCGCGCCGGAGGAGGAGCCGCCCACCGTGCGCTGCGGGTTCCAGGCGTTGCGGCTGATGCCGTGCAGCGGGCAGTCGCCCGGCGTCTTCCAGCCGAACTCGGTGGTGGTGGTCTTGCCGAAAATGACGGCGCCCGCCGCCTTCAGCCCGATGACGGCCGGCGCGTCCTCCGTGGCGGGGGTGGCGTCGGTGGTCTTGCTGCCGCGGCGGGTCGGCATGCCCTGCACGTTCAGCAGGTCCTTCACCGTCACCGGCACGCCGTCCAGCGGCCCCATCGGGCGGCCGGCGGACCAGCGCGCCTCCGACTCGCCGGCCTGGGCCAGGGCGCGCGGGTTCAGCATGGCGAAGGCGTTGACCCAGGGGTTGTAGCGCGCCACCCGCTCCATCACCGCCTGCAACGCCTCCACCGGCGAGAGGCGGCGGCGGGCATAGAGGGCGAGGAGCTGCTCGGCCGACATCAGGGCCGGATCGGTATCGGACATGCTGGATTCCGCTGTGGTCGGTAAGGCAGGACCGGGCACGGGGCGCGCCGGCAGGATGGCGCAGATTGCCCCGGCCGGGCGCCGCGCGCCAGCGGCCGGGGTGGCAGGCATCCGGGAGGGGGGTTTGCGGCGGGCGCGGGGCGGCGCAGGATCGGCCGGCCACACGCGCAGGAGCCCCGCCATGAGCGCATCCGAAAACCCGCAGAAACCCTGGGAATGGCCCGAGGAGCATTGGCGCAGGATCGTCGGCCGCGCCTATGGCGGCCGCAGCCTGGCGCCGAGATCCTGGCCGAATGGCGCGCGCTGCGCCGTGGCGCTTTCCTTCGACGCCGACCACGAGACCATCCCGCTGCGCGACTCCGACGAAAGCCCGATGCGCATCAGCCAGGGCCAGTACGGCGCGCGCCAGGGCGTGCCGCGCATCCGGCGCCTGCTGGAGCGGCAGGGTATCAAGGCCAGCTTCTTCTACCCCGCCGTCTCCGCCCTGCTGCACCCGGAGGAGGTGCGCGGCGTGGCCGAGGCCGGGCATGAGATCGGCATCCATTCCTGGATCCACGAGGCCAACACCACCCTGCCGCCCGGCATGGAGCGCGAGCTGACGCTGCGCGCCGCCGAGACGCTGGAGAAGGTCTCCGGCACCCGCCCCGTCGGCATCCGCACCGCGAGCTGGGACTTCTCGGTCGACACCATGTCGATCATCCGCGAGATGGGGCTGCTCTACGATTCCTCGCTGATGGCCGATGACGAGCCCTACGAGCTGATGGCGGATGGCGAGCCCACCGGCATCGTCGAGCTGCCGCCCGAGTGGATCCGCGACGACGCGGTCTATTTCAACATGGTCCGCTTCTCCGGCCTGCGCCCCTACACGCCGCCCTCGGCGGTGGAGGAGATCTTCAAGGCGGAGTTCGACGGCGCCTATGCCGAGGGCGGCACCTTCCTGCTGACCATGCACCCGCATGTCATCGGCCACCGCAGCCGCATCACGCTGCTGGAGCGGGTGATCGAGCACATCAAGGGCCATGAGGGCGTGTGGTTCGCCACCCATGCCGAGTTGGCGCAGTGGTGCAAGGACCAGTCGGCCCTCTGAACCGGCGGAAAAAAGATGGGGGCGCGGGGGAATTCCTTCCCCCGCCCTTCCTTCGGCGGCGGCGTTTCCGCACTCTGGGGGCATGATCCCCGCCCGCCCCTTCCGCCTCCTCCCCAATCCGCGCCACGGCACGCCCGGCGTGGTGATCCTGCCCGAGAGCGGCTTCCGCCGCGCCGCCGCCGAGATCCGCTCCTGGCCCGGCCATGCCGAGACGCCGCTGCACACCCTGCCCGATCTGGCTGCGGCCGCTGGCGTGGCGGCGCTGCACTACAAGGATGAGGGGCCGCGCTTCGGCCTGGGCAGCTTCAAGGCGCTGGGCGGGGCCTATGCCGTGGCCCGGCTGCTGGTGGCCGAGCTGGCGCGGCGCGGCGTGGCACAGGCCGCGAGCGTGGCCGATCTGATCGGCGGGCGCCACGCCGAGGCCACCGCCGCCATCACCGTCACCTGCGCGACGGATGGCAACCATGGCCGCTCGGTCGCCTGGGGCGCGCGGCGCTTCGGGGCGCGCTGCGTCATCTTCGTGCACGAGCATGTCAGCCAGGGGCGGCGGGATGCCATCGCCGCCTATGGCGCCGAGATCCGCGTGGTGCCGGGCCATTACGACGACGCCGTGCGCGAGGCCGCTTCCGTGGCGGAGCGGGAGGGCTGGTTCGTCGTCTCCGACACTTCCTGGCCCGGCTACACCGAGGTGCCGCGCGACGTGATGCAGGGCTACCGGCTGATGGCCGAGGAGGCCCTCGCCGCCCTGCCCGCGCCGCCCAGCCATGTGTTCATCCAGGGCGGCGTCGGCGGCGTGGCGGCCGCCGTCTCGGTGCAGCTTCGCGCCCGCTTCGGGGAGGCGCCACGCCTCGTCGTGGTGGAGCCGGAGCGCGCCGCCTGCCTGCTGGCCAGTGCCGAGGCCGGGCACGCTGTGGCCGTGCCCGGCGAGCTGGACACGCTGATGGCCGGCCTGGCCTGTGGCGAGCCGAGCCTGCTGGCCTGGCAGGAGCTGGAGCGCGCCGCCTTCGCCTTCATGGCCGTCTCGGACGACAGCGCGGTGGACGTGATGCGCCTGCTGGCCCGCCGCGACCCGCCCATCACCGCGGGCGAGAGCGCCGTGGCGGGGCTGGCCGGGCTGCTGCTGGCGTCCGCCGACCCCGCCGCGCGGGCCGCGCTGGGGCTGGATGGCGGCAGCCGCGTGCTGCTGTTCGGCACCGAGGGCGCGACCGACCCGGCCCTCTACGCCCGGCTGGTGGGAGAAGGCTGAGCCTTCCCCTCCCTTACTGCGCCACCCTCTGGCGCCAGAGGGCGCGCACCGCCTCTTCCAGCTGCCGCATGGCGAAGGGCTTGCCGAGGAAGCCCAGGCCCGGCCGCAGCTCGGGCGGCACCTTCACCGAGGCCTCGTTGTGGCCGGTCACCAGCAGCACCGGCAGGCGCGGATGGATGTTGCGCGCCTCCACCGCCAGCGCCATGCCATCCATCCCCGGCAGGCTGAGATCGGTGAGCATCAGCGCTGGGGCCGGATTGGACCGCAGCCAATCCAGCGCCTCCTCCGCCCGCCCCGCCTCGGCCGGGCTGAAGCCGAGGATCTCGATCATCTGCGCCAGGTTCATGCGGATCAGCAGGTCGTCCTCGACCACCAGCACGGTGCTGCCTTCCGGCCAGCCTTCCTCCCCCGCCTCGCCGGCCGGTTTGCCGGGCGTGGCGGGCGGCGGGGAGGAGGGCGCCGCCTGGAGCGCGGGACGCACCACGCCAGGCATCGCCTCCGGCTGCGGGGAGCGCGGCCGCTGGAGCCCCGCCGTCATGTCCTGCCCAGGCTCGCTGTAAATCCTCACATCGCCCCCGATTGCTTCATGCTTCAATAACCCCGCGACAAGCCGGGCGCGGCGGGTAACGGTCCGGGGCCGCTCCGTGGCGTGCCCGGGACCATGCCCAACCCTGTCCTGCGAACAGCCGGCCGGATCCGTGCCTGGCTTCGCCCCACATGACAGCCGGAGCGGGTCCCGTCCAGGGAAGCCTCGGGAAGGTCGGCCATGCGCCGGCCCACGGGGCTCGTCCAGGGGCGGGCTTCACGCGCGGCGTCAATTTCGCCACCCTGCTCCCCCGGACAGGAGAATGGAGAGGCACATGAGCGCCACCGAGGACAAGATCGCCGCCTGGCTCGCCGCGCGGCAGCCCGAGATGCTGGCCGAGCTGGAGGCGATGGTGAACACGGATGGCGGCAGCTACGACAAGGCCGGCGTCGATGCGGTGGGCGCGCGCATCGCCGATTTCTGCGCCCGCCACGGCATCCGCGTGGAGACGGTGCCGGGCGCGCAGCATGGCGACTGCCTGCGCGCCCTGGTCGAGGGCGGCGAGGCCACGGCCGGCAGCGGCAATGCGCGCCGCAACATCGTGCTGATGGGCCACCGCGACACCGTCTTCCCCAAGGGCGAGCCGCAGCGCCGGCCCTTCCGGGTGGAGGGCGGCATCGCCACCGGGCCGGGTGTCGCCGACATGAAGGCGGGGCTGGTGCAGAACATGTTCGTCCTCGCCGCCTTCCAGGCCTGCGGCGGCGCGCCGGGGCCGCTGGTCGGGCTGTTCACCGGGGATGAGGAGATCGGCTCGCCCGAGGGCCGGCCGGTGATCGAGCGCGAGGCGCGGGCGGCGCGCGTGGTGTTCAACAGCGAGCCGGGGCGGCCCACCGGCAATGTGGTCACGGGCCGCAAGGGCGGCGTGTTCATGGTGCTCGACATCGAGGGCAAGGCGGCGCATTCGGGCGCCAATTTCGAGGCGGGCATCAGCGCCATCGAGGAGCTGGCGCGCAAGGTGCAGGCGCTGCACGCGCTGACCGACCTGCCGCGCGGCATCACGCTGAATGTCGGCCTCGTCTCCGGCGGGCAGAGCGTGAACACCGTGGCGCCCTGGGCGCAGGGGCAGATCGATCTGCGCTACGTCCACCCCGAGGACCGCGACGAGGTGATGGGCCGCATCCACGCCATCGTGGAGCGGAGCTTCCTGCCCGGCACGAAGGCGCGGCTGACGATCAAGGGCGAGTTCCTGCCGCTGGCGAAGAACCCCGGCACCGAGGCGGTTCTGGCGGCCTACCAGGCGGCGGCGGCGGAGAGCGGCTTCGCCACCGAGGGCGAGTTCGCCGGCGGCTGCGCCGACAGCGGCTTCACCGCCGCCATGGGCGCGCCGACGCTCTGCGCCGTGGGCCCGGTGGGCGGCAAGGCGCACAGCCCGGAGGAATACCTGGAGGTGGCCTCCCTGGTGCCGCGCGCCCAGGCCCTGGCCCGCGCCATCCTGAAGCTGGACGCCGCCGGGCTCTGAGCAGGTCCGCGCCGGGGGGGCAGCTCTCCCCCGGCGCCTTCTCAGCCCAGCCCCGCCTGCTGGCCGCAGCCCTCGCCCTGCCGGCGATAGACCTGCAGCCCGTCCACCACGCCGATCTGCCGGTAGCGCGCCCAGACGGCGGCGAAGCCCGGATTGGCCTGGGAGAGGATGGCCGGGTAGTTCATCGCCTCGCCGCGGCGGTCCACCACCACGAGATCGGGGCAGCCTTCCATGAAGTCCTGCACCACCCAGTGGCGGATCGGCCATTCGGCCGGCGCCTGCCCGTCCTGCCGGGCGCGCCACAGCTCGCCGCGCAGCGCCCACATCGAGTCGAAGCGCGAGGCCCAGGTGACGTTGGTGTCGTTCAGCACCGGGAAGCCGAGGCCGATCCACTCCGAGAAGGCCACGTAGCTGCGCACCTTCTCGCGCTTGATCAGCTTCTCCAGCCGCACCTCGGTGGAGAGGTCGGGCTCGACGGCCAGCACCACGCGCTCGTAGAGGCGGTGGGAGGTCTTCTGCACGTAGAGGGCCAGCGGCACCATCGCCAGCCCCATCAGCGCGGCGCGCCAGCGGATCGGCCGGGCCTGCTGGCGGGCGGCCTCGGCGCACCAGAACAGCAGGGCGAAGACCACCGTCATCATCGCCGGGATGCGGTGGTAGAACCAGTTCTTGCCGTCGAGGAACATGGCGATGGTGGCGGCGGCGGCGAAGGCCGTCAGCACCAACATGATGCCGGAGGCGGGCGTGCCGCGCGGCGTGCACAGCGTCAGCAGCGCGGCGGTGCCGAGGCCCAGCAGCAGCAGCCAGGATTCCTGCACGAGCTGCCACAGCCCGGTATCGGTGCCGCCATAGAGGGTGACGGCCAGCGGCACGGCGCGCTGGATGAAGGCCGGCTCCAGCACCAGGATGCTGATGACATAGAGCACCGCCGCCAGGAAGGCGATGACCGGGGCGATGCGGATGCGGAAGCCGCGATGCAGCCAGCCGGCCAGTTCGATGGCGGCAAGGCCGAGCAGGTAGCGCGGCTTCAGCGCGCAGCCGAGCCCGGCCAGCACGCCGCTGCCGATGAGGGCGCGGGGCGAGACGGGCAGCCCCTCCAGCGCGCGGATCAGCAGCGCCAGGTGCGGCAGCACGGCGATGACCAGCAGGTGCTCGCGCTGCGCGAACTCCACCCCCGGCATGGCCAGCAGCACGCAGGAGATGGCCGCGAAGGTGGCGGGCGGCCGCTCGAACACCGGCGATGTGCCGCGCAGCCAGCGCGCGCTGGCCCAGGCGGAGAGCAGCGCGCCCGCCGCCACCATCGGCAGCGCCACCTGCTTGGCCGTCAGCCCCAGCGCGTCGGCGATCATGACCGGCACGGCGCTGAGCCAGATGATCAGCGGCGGGTTGACCTCGACGAGGTCGACATACAGCTCCTGCCCGCGCAGCCATTGCCGCGCCACCCAGAGCAGCCAGGCGACATCGTCCTTCATCGGCGCGCGCAGCAGGGTGAACAGCACCACCGCCAGCGTGACGCCGACGACACCCAGGCTCAGCACCGTCAGCCGCGTCTCGGGACGCAGCCGGCGGCGGACGGGAGCGAGGTTATGCGGCGCTCCCGGAAGGCTGTGACTCACGCGAATCCCCCTCGAACCAGCCCAGCGGCCCATTTCTCAGGATGGGCTCGCATTCCGGTGAGATTGCGGCAAGGGCTGCCACAAAGCGACAGCGTGACCAAAAATTCATGTTGATTTTCAGGCCACAACCTCAGGCTGCGCGCGCGGCGGGTTCCACCCCCAGGAGGCTGCGCGCCACCGCCTCGGCGGTCTTGATGCCGTCCACGCCCGCCGAGAGGATGCCGCCGGCATAGCCCGCCCCCTCGCCGGCCGGGAACAGGCCGCGCGTGTTCAGGCTGTGGCCGTCGGCGCCGCGCTTCACCCGCACGGGCGAGGAGGTGCGCGTCTCCACCCCCGTCATCACCGCGTCCGGCCGGGCATAGCCGCGGATCTGCCGGTCGAAGGCGGGCAGCGCCTCGCGGATGGCGGCGATGGCATAGTCGGGCAGGCAGGCGGCGAGGTCGGTCGGCGTCACGCCCGGCTTGTAGGAGGGGATGACCTCGCCCAGCGTGGTGGAGGGGCGGCCGGCCAGGAAGTCACCCACCGTCTGGGCCGGCGCCCGGTAGTCGGCGCCGCCGGCGTGGAAGGCGGCCTCCTCCAGCCGGCGCTGCAGCGCGATGCCGGCGAGCGGCCCGCCCGGGTAGTCCTCCGGCGTGATGCCGACGACGATGGCGGCGTTGGCGTTGCGCTCGGCCCGCGAATACTGGCTCATGCCGTTGGTGACGACACGGCCCGGCTCGGAGGCCGCCGCCACCACCGTGCCCCCTGGGCACATGCAGAAGCTGTAGACCGAGCGGCCATTGGCGCAATGGTGCACCAGCTTGTAGTCGGCCGCGCCCAGAGTCTTGTTGCCGGCGTGCTCGCCGAAGCGGCAGCGGTCGATCATCCCCTGCGGGTGCTCGATGCGGAAGCCGATGGAGAAGGGCTTGGCCTCGATATAGACGCCGCGCGCGGCCAGCAGGTCGAAGGTGTCGCGCGCGCTGTGGCCCACCGCCAGCACCACGTGGTCCGCCTCGATGACGCTGCCATCGGCCAGCGCCACGCCGCGCATGGCGCGGCTGCCGTCCGGCGCGGTGTCGATCAGCAGGTCGGTGACGCGGCTCTCGAAGCGGTACTCGCCGCCAAGCTCCTCGATGGTCCGGCGCATGCTCTCCACCATCGTCACCAGGCGGAAGGTGCCGATATGCGGCTTGGAGACGTGCAGGATCTCCTCCGGCGCGCCGGCCTTGACGAACTCCTCCAGCACCTTGCGGCCATGGTGCAGCGGGTCCTTGATCTGGCTGTAGAGCTTGCCGTCGGAGAAGGTGCCGGCGCCGCCCTCGCCGAACTGCACGTTGGATTCCGGGTGCAGCACGCCGCGCCGCCACAGGCCCCAGGTGTCCTTGGTGCGCTCCCGCACCACCTTGCCGCGCTCCAGGATGATGGGGCGGAAGCCCATCTGCGCCAGCACCAGCCCGGCCAGCAGCCCGCAGGGCCCGGCGCCGACCACCACCGGCCGGCGCGTGAACCCCGCCGGCGCGTGGCCGACGAAGCGGTAGCGCATGTCGGGCGTCGGGTTCACATGCGGGTCGGCGGCGAAGCGGCGCAGCAGCGCGGCCTCGTCCCGCAGCAGCAGGTCCAGCGTGTAGATGAGGTGGATGGCGCTCTTCCGGCGCGCGTCGTAGCCGCGGCGGAAGACGTGCAGGTGCAGCAGGTCGGAATCGGGAATGCCGAGGCGCGCCAGCGCGGCCTCGCGCAGCGCCTCCGGCGCATGGTCGAGCGGCAGCTTCAGTTCGGTCAGTCGCAGCATCGGGAGGTTGTTATCCACCAGGGTGAGCGAAGGCGCGCTGTATAGCGCGCCCGCCCGGCGCGGAGGAATGGCCTCCCCCGCACCCCTCCCCTTCCCGGGCCGCCGGGCTTCAGCCGGCGGCGACGCGCAGGGCGGCGCAGACCGTCTCCACCTGGGCGTCGGTCAGTTCGGGGTAGATCGGCAGGCTGAGCACCTCGCGGCTGGCCACCTCCGTCTCGGCGCAGCCGGCCGGGCCGGTGGGTGTGCGGCCGCGGTAGGCCTCCTGCTGGTGCACTGGCACCGGATAGTGGATGCCGGTGGCGACGCCCTGGGCACGCAGCCGCGCCGCCAGCTCGTCGCGCTCCGGGCTGCGCACCACATACTGGTGGAACACATGGATATCCCCCGCCCGGCGGAAGGGCGGCGCCAGCGCGGTGCCGGCCAGCGCCGCGTCATAGGCGGCGGCGATGCTCTGCCGGCGGGCATTGCTGGCCGCCAGCAGCGGCAGCCGCACCCGCAGCACGGCGGCCTGGATCTCGTCCAGCCGGCTGTTCACGCCGACGCTGTCCGAGAGGTAGCGGTGCTTCCAGCCATATTGCCGGATGGCGGCGATGCGCTCGGCCAGCGCCTCGTCCGGCGTGGCGAGAATGCCGGCATCGCCCAGCGCGGCCAGGTTCTTGGTCGGGTAGAGGCTGTAGGCCGCGGCGTCGCCGAAGGTGCCGAGCATGCGGCCCGCCTGCATCGCGCCATGCGCCTGGGCGCAATCCTCGATGACATGCACGCCCGCCGCGCGGCAGGCGGTCATGATACGGGCCATGTCGCAGCCCTGGCCGTAGAGATGCACCGGGATGACGGCGCGGATCGGCGGCAGGCCCGGCGGCGGGTCCTCCAGCACGGCGGCCAGCTCATCCGGGTCCATGGTGAAGGTGTCGGGGTCGATATCGAGCAGCAGCGGCGTGGCGCCGACCATCTCGATCGCCGCCACGGTGGCGACGGCGGTGTGCGAGACGGTCGCCACCGTCATGCCGGGCCCGATGCCGAGGCCGCGCAGGATCAGCATCAGCGCATCGGTGCCGTTGGCGCAGCCCACGGCGCGGGAGAGCCCCGCCCATTCGGCGAATTCCCGCTCGAAGGCGGCGCATTCGGCGCCCAGGATGTACCAGCCGGAGCTGAGCGCGCGCGAGAGCGCCGCGTCGATCGCCGGCTGATGGGCGCGGTAGGCGGCGCCCGGGTCGGCCTGCGGAACGGTGATCACGGGCATGTCCATCTGCCCTTCTCCTTGGAGCGTATCGCCAGTCAGAGGTAATCGTTGAGACGCGGGCGGAACCAGTCGAGGCTGCGGCGCAGCCCCTCCGGCAGGGTCACGGCCGGGGCCCATCCGGTCGCGCTGCGGAAGCTCGTGTCGTCGGCATGGAAGCTGCCGATGTCGATGGAGGCGCGCTCGGCGGGGAATTCCCGCGTCACGTAGCGGCCCTCGCCGCCATTGGCGGCGATGGCGGCCTCGGCCAGCTCGGTGAGGGAGACCGGGCTGGCGCCGCCGAGGTTGAAGGCGCGGCCGGCGCAGGCGGGGGTCTCGGCCGCCGCCAGGAAGGCCGCCACCACGTCGTCCAGATAGGCGAGGTCGCGCAGCTGGGCGCCGCCCCAAACCTCGAAGGGCTCGCCCTCCAGCAGGCGGCGGA
The DNA here is from genome assembly GCF_042651065.1 of Teichococcus aestuarii. Classification (NCBI taxonomy): domain Bacteria; kingdom Pseudomonadati; phylum Pseudomonadota; class Alphaproteobacteria; order Acetobacterales; family Roseomonadaceae; genus Roseomonas; species Teichococcus aestuarii. The sequence goes on along the minus strand of NZ_JBHSCH010000045.1, from coordinate 27,629 downwards.
ACCAGATGCCGAGGAAGGTCTGCCGCGCATCCTTCACCCGCAGCCGCGGGCCGTAGCAATTGGTCAGCCGCAGCGAGACGACGGGGCGGCCCTGCACGCGGCCCTCCATCAGCCAGTACTGCTCGCCGGCCAGCTTGGAGACGCCGTTGGCGTCGGGCGGGTTGATGGGGTGCTTCTCGTCCACCGGCAGGTAGTGCGGGCGTCCGTAGAACTGGCGGGTGGAGGCGTGCACCACGGTGGCCTTGGGCGCTCCTGCGCGCAGCGCCGCGATCAACCGCAGCTGCGCCGTGGCGTTGATGGCGAGGTCGGTGAAGGGGTCGGCCATGCTGCCGGCATGGCTGGTCTGGGCCGCCATGTTGAACAGCACGTCGATGCCCGCGACATGCGGGGCGAGGTCGGCCTCGCGCAGGTCGGCCTCGACCAGCCGGACGCCGCTCTCCGCCAGGTTGGCGCGGTTGGCGCCACCCTCGGGCAGCAGCGCGTCCAGCGCCGTCACCTCGGCGCCGAGCCGGCACAGGGCGTGGCACAGCCCGCTGCCGAGGAAGCCCGCGCCCCCGGTGACCAGCACGCGCCGGCCCCGCCAGAAATCGGCGCGTCCCCCGGAGGGGGCAGAGGCGGAAACGGGGCCGGCCGGAACAGGCATGGGGTGATTCTCTGTCAGCGGAAGCCAAGGCTGGCCGGGGATTGCGGCGGAAGCGGGGCCGCGCGATGGCAGCATGGCCCCGGTTTCCGCCCCAGCCGCTCCCCGGCCATCGGTACGGCGGGGACGTTCACATTTCCGCGATTGACGCGCAAGCGCCACCTGCCGCCGGGCGCGGTCCGGCCGTCAGCGTGGCGCCAGGGCCACGCCGGTGATCTCCACCTTCCAGCGCGGATCCACCAGCGCGCCCTGGATGGTCATGCGCGCCGGCTTGTGCCCGCGGTCCAGCCAGCGGTCCCAGGCGCGGTTCATGGCGGGGGCGTCGGCGATGTCGGCCAGCACGATGTTCACCTGCAGCAGGGCGCGCTTGTCGGTGCCCGCCTCGGCCAGCAGCGCGTCGATCTGCGCCAGGATGTCGGCCGTCTGCCCCTCGGCGTCGAGCGAGGCGTCGTCGGCCACCTGGCCGGCCAGGAAGACGAAGCCATTGGCAACGGTGGCACCGCAGAGGCGTTCCTCCTCCGCCAGCCGGCGGATGGGCGTGTTCGTCTCGTTCATGGGCAGGTCCTTCTCGAATCGGATGGGAGAAAGCGTGGCATGGGTGTGTGGATGCGGCGAGAGGTGGCGGCCGGGGACGGCGACGGCCCGTCCCAGGCCCGGCGTGGCCTCAGCCGCGACCTGATCGCCCGCGCCTTCCAGGGCACGATGCGGCGGCGCCCCACCGTGCCGCAGCCGCCCCCCTGCAACCTCGGCGGGCTGCTCGACTGCATCGAGGAGGCCTGCGCCAATGCCGAGACCGTCTCCGGCCAGGCGATCCTGAACCAGATCGGCCAGCGCTCCTTCGGTGCGCTGCTGCTGCTGCCGGCGATCATCGTGGTCTCGCCGCTCTCCGGCATCATCTTCCTGCCCACGGTGATGACGGTGATCATCGTGGCGATCTGCGGGCAGATGCTGCTGGGCCGGCGCGAATTCTGGGTGCCGCGCGCCGTGACCGGACGCAGCGTGCCCTGCCGCCGCGTGCACCAGGCGCTGGGCTTCCTGCGGCCGCCGGCGCGGATCATCGACCGCGTGCTGAAGCCGCGCCTCGTGGCGCTGACGCAGGGGGTGGGCACCCACATCATCGCGCTTGCCTGCCTGCTGCTGGCGCTGCTGATGCCGCCCATGGAGATGGTGCCCTTCACCACCAGCATCGTGGCGGGCGTGATCAGCGTCTTCGCCCTGGCGCTGGTCTCCAATGACGGGCTGATGGCGCTGCTCGGCTACGGGCTGAGCCTGGCGCTGGTGGGCACGCTGGGCAGCCTCTTCCTGTTTTGAGGCGGGCGGCTCAGCCCGTCAGGTGCGGCCGGCGCAGCAGCCGGGGCAGGATGCCGTCCACCGGCCCGGCCAGGGCGGACAGCACCCAGACGCCACCCGCCACCAGCACGATGGACGGCCCCGTCGGCAGGTCGAGGTGGTAGGAGAGCAGCAGCCCGCTGAGGCTGGCGGCGAGCGCGATGCCCACCGCCGCGTAGGCCATGCCGCCGACGCTGCGGCCCCAGTGGCGGGAGGCCACGGCGGGCAGCATCATCAGCCCGACCGCCATCAGCGTGCCCAGCGCCTGGAAAGCGGCCAGCACGTTCAGCACCACCAGCACCAGGAACAGCAGGTGCCACAGCCCGCCCCGCGCCCTCGCGGCGGCGGCGAAGCCGGGGTCGAAGCATTCCAGCACCAGCGGCCGCCAGGCGAAGGCCAGCGCCAGCAGCGTCAGGCTGGAGATGCCGGCCATCATGAACAGCGCCGGGTCGTCCACCCCCAGCACGCTGCCGAACAGCAGGTGGGACAGCTCCACCGAGCCGGCGCGGGTGGAGATGAGCGTGACGCCAAGCGCCAGCGCCAGCAGGTAGAGCGCGGCCAGCGCCGCATCCTCCCGCCCGCCGGTGGCGCGGGAGATGGCCCCCGCCCCCACCGCCACCACCAGCCCCGCCACCAGCCCGCCCACCGACATGGCGGTGACGGAGAGCCCCGCCACCAGGAAGCCGGCGGCGATGCCGGGCAGGATGCCATGCGCCAGCACGTCGGCCGTCAGGCTCATCCGCCGCAGCACCAGGAACACGCCGAGCGGCGGCGCCGCCAGCGACAGGGCCAGGCAGCCCACCAGCGCCCGGCGCAGGAAGCCGAACTCGGCGAAGGGCGCCCACAGCAGGTCGTAGAGGGGCAGGCCGTAGAGGGAAAGCCCGCTCATCAGGCGGCGCTGCGCGCGTCCGGCGGCAGGCCGCAGGCCTCGGCGTCGGCATCCCAGCCCTCGGACATCATGCGGGCCTTCAGCCGGTTGGCGGCGGTCAGCACCTCGGCGGTCGGGCCCCAGGCGATGGGCTCGCGCGCCAGCAGCAGCGTGCGCGGGAATTGCTGCCGCACCAGCTCGAGGTCGTGCAGCACGGCCAGGATGGTGCGGCCCTCGCCATGCCAGCGGTGCACCAGCGCCAGCAGGTCGGCCGCGGTGCGGGAATCGACGGCGTTGAACGGCTCGTCCAGCAGGATCACCGGCGCGTCCTGCACCAGCAGGCGGGCGAACAGAACGCGCTGGAACTGGCCGGTGGAGAGGCTGCCCACCGGGCGCCCCTCGAACCCCTCCAGACCCACCGCCGAGAGGGCCTCGCGCGCCGCGCGCTTCTCGGCCGGGCGCAGGGCGCGGAAGGCGCCGGCGCGCGACCAGTGGCCGAACATCACGACGTCGAGGCAGGAGATGGGAAAGGCGCGGTCCAGCGCCGCGGCCTGCGGCAGCAGCGCGATGGCGTGGCGCGGCGCGCGCAGCCCGCCCTCCCGCGCCGGGTGCAGCCCGGCGATGGCGCGCAGCAGGGTGGACTTGCCGGCACCATTGGGGCCGACGATGGCGGTCAGGCTGCCGGGCGCGAAGCGGCCGGAGATGTGGTGCACCGCCGGCCGGCGCCCATGCGTCAGCGTCAGGTCGGTGAGGGTGATGCCCGCCGCGTCCACGCCGCTCATGCCGCCAGGGCCCAGAACACGCCGCCCCACAGCAGCGCCAGCAGCAGCGCCGCCAGCACGAGGCGCGCCAGGGCGCCGGAGGAAAGGGCCAGGGGGTCGGCCAGTGGAAGGGTGGGGAGCATCGCCATATGTTATGAAATAACATCTTCTCCGGCGCAGACAAGCCGCACACCGGGGGATCGTGGCCAGGCACGGCGTATTGTCGGGCGTGCCGCCTCCCGCCAGGGGGTGTGGCGCACTACCTTCGGCGGGATGCCTGCCTCGCCCCCTCCCCCGGCTTCCCTTCCCCCGGACTCCCTCCTCCCGGACCCCGACGCCGAGCTGCGCCGCAACCTCGTCCGCCACCGGCGCTTCGCCACCGGCCTGCTGGTGCTGATGGCGGCGCTGATGCTGGGCGCCTACCAGCTGCCGCCCGGCTACTGGGCGGAGCTGCTGCAGGCCTCGGCCAAGGCGGGGCTGGTGGGCGGGCTGGCGGACTGGTTCGCCGTCACCGCGCTGTTCCGCCGGCCGCTCGGCCTGCCCATCCCGCACACCGCCATCATCCCCAACCAGAAGGCGCGGCTGGGACGCGGCCTCGGGCGCTTCGTGGCCAACCACGTCTTCACCGAGGCGGAGTTGCAGCGGGTGATGGCGCGGGTGGACGTGGCTGGGCTGCTGCGCCGCGTGCTGGCCGACCCGGCGACCGCCCGCCCCGCCGCCGAGGCGCTGGCCGCCAGCCTGCCCGCCCTGCTGAACGCGGTGGAGGATGGCCGCGCCCGCCGCCTGATCCAGCGGCTGCTGCCGCGCATGGTCTCCGGCCCCGGCGCGGCGCGGCTGCTGGCCCGCATGCTGCGGGCGCTGATGGCGGGCGGCCAGCACCAGGCGGTGTTCGGCCTGGCGCTGGAGCAGCTCAAGGCCCTGCTGGCGGCGAAGGAGGACGATTTGCGCACCGCCATCCAGGCGCGGGTGCGGGCCGAGGGCGGCGCGCTGGTGGGCTGGCTGGCCGGCGCCGCCGTGGCCCGCCGCATCCTCGGCACCATCAACCAGGAGCTGGACCGCACGGAGCCGGGCGACAGCACGCTGCGGATCGCCTTCGAGGCCTGGCTGAACACCGAGATCGAGAAGCTGGAGACCGACCCGGAGCGCGCCGCCGCCATCGGCCGCGCGCTGCGCGAGGCGGCCTCCCACCCCACCGTGGCGGCCTGGCTGATGGATGTGTGGGGCCGCCTCAAGCGCAGCCTGGCCGCCGACGCCGCCGCCCCGGACAGCCGCGCCGCGGCGATGATGGAAGGGCTGTTCGCCAATCTCGGCACCCTGCTGGAGGAGGACCCGGCAGCGCGGGAGCGGGTGAACACGCTGGCGCAGCAGGCGGTGCGCGGCACGCTGGGCGCCGCCCAGGGCCAGCTGGCCGACTTCATCGCCGGCGTGGTGGCGCGCTGGGACACGGCGACGGTGGTGGAGAAGATCGAGCTCCGCGTCGGGCGCGACCTGCAGTTCGTGCGGGTGAACGGGACGCTGGTGGGCTTCCTGGCGGGGGGCGCGCTGTTCATGCTGCTCACGGCGGTGTTCGGCCGCGTGGCGCACTGAGCCGGCGCGGCTCAGCGCCGCTCGGGCGCCGGCCGCGGCTCCGCGCCCTGCGCACGCAGCCAGGGGTTGTGCTCGACCAGCACCCGCAGATCGGCCTCCACCATGGACAGTACCATGGCGGCCAGCATCTGGCCCGTCGCCCAGGCGGCATCCTGCGCCTCCGCCACGGAGCGGATGACGGTGTCCATGCGCTGGGGCGCAGTCTCCCGGGTGGTTCTGGAAGGCAGAGGCATGGGTTTTCCGCAGGTGCAGGCGCCTCTTGCCCATCTATCCTGCCGGCGACGAGAGATTATTATTTCGCCATGAATACGAGAAATAAGAATATTATCATTTTCTGTTAGAGCCGGTTTTTCGGGTGTCGCCCGTGCTGTCGCGGGACCAATTGTTTCGCCCTGCCGGCTGCCGGAAAATTCTTCTTGCGAGCTCCGGGAAAGACCTGCATCTGCAGCATGACAATTATGCGCCAGCCATGGCGGCATCGCTCCTGTGCCCCGCGCAAGAACGGGTCGAGATTTGCACGACGCTGATTCGCCTCCGCCTTGCCCGGACCGGAGCTGCCCACCGCCCGGCCAGGCAGACGGCCCTTCCTGCGCCCCGGCCGCGCCGGCGGATCTTCGCGCCCTCGCCGCGATGGAGCGCGAGCTGCTGCATTCCGCCATCCGGCGCGCCCTGCGGCACATGATGGGCGACGCGCAGGACCCCGCCGCCTTCCTGGCCGACGTGCGGGGGGAACTGGCTTCGGTCCTGACCGGCGCGGAGCAGGAAAGCCAGGCGCTGCTGCTGGCCGAGTTCGAGGCGGTGCTGCGTTGCCTGCGGGCCGAGGCATCCCGCCCCGCCGCGCCGGGCAGGAGCGGCCCCGGCGCCGCATGAGGGCCGCCCGCGCCATGCGGGCCGTGCCGCCAAGGTTGCTTCCCGCCGCGCGGAGCGTTAAACGCCCGCCGCCCGGGCCGTGGCGGTCATGCCGCCTGCCCATTCGTTCCTTCAGCCCGATGAAGCAGGTGCCAAGCCCATGAAGCAGCAGGCCAACCAGATGCGGCCCGGTCAGGTCATCGAGTATGAGGGCCGGCGCTGGACGGTCCTGAAGATCCAGATCATCACCCCGGGCAAGGGCGGCGCCTTCATCCAGGTCGAGATGCGCGACATCAAGACCGGCACCAAGAAGGACGACCGCTGGCGCACCGCCGACACGGTCGAGCGCCTGATGACCGAGGACAAGGAGTTCACCTACTCCTACGCCGATGGCGAGAACCTCGTGCTGATGGACCCCGAGACCTTCGAGCAGACGATCGTCCCCGGCGCGATCCTGGGCGACCGCCTGCCCTTCCTGGCCGAGAACATGACGGTCTCGGTCAAGCTGATCGAGGGCGACCCGGTGGCCATGGAGCTGCCGCAGACCGTGACGCTGGAGGTGGCCGAGGCCGACCCGGTGGTGAAGGGGCAGACCGCCTCCTCCTCCTACAAGCCGGCCGTGCTCTCCAACGGCGTGAAGACCATGGTGCCGCCCTTCGTCACCGCCGGCGAGAAGATCGTGGTGAAGACCGAGGACGCCTCCTACGTCGAGCGCGCCAAGGGCTGATCGCCCGCCACCCGCCGCCGGCCCCCTGCTGCCCGGGGCCGTCGGCGGGGCCAGGGCCTCCTGCCCTGGCAGATGAGGCGCGGAAGGGCTCTCCCTTCCGCGGAGCAGCGCCTTCCGTTTTGCCGGAGTTCCCCCCGCCGTGGCCGCATCCGCCCGCCTCTCCCCCGCCCTCAACGTCGTCGTGGCCGCCGCCCAGAAGGCGGGCCGCCGCCTGCTGCGCGATTTCGGCGAGGTGGAGCAGCTGCAGGTCAGCATGAAGGGCCCCGGGGACTTCGTCTCCCAGGCCGATCTCCGCGCCGAGGAGACGCTGCGCGCCGAGCTCGGCCGCGCCCGCCCCAACTTCGCCTTCCTCGGCGAGGAGCAGGGCGAGAGCGGCGGCAATGACTGGGAATGGCGCTGGGTGATCGACCCGCTGGACGGCACCACCAACTTCCTGCACGGCATCCCGCACTGGGCGGTGTCCATCGGCATCGAGAAGCGGCTGACCGAGACCACGAGCGAGGTCGTCGGCGGCGTCGTCTACAACCCCGCCGCCGACGAGCTGTTCTGGGCCGAGAAGGGCAACGGCGCCTTCCTCAACGACCGCCGCCTGCGCGTCTCCGGCCGGCGCGACATGCTGCACGCGGTGTTCGCCACCGGCATCCCCTTCGCCAAGGTGCAGCGCAAGGCGGAGTTCAGCGCCACCCTGGCCCGGCTGATGCCGCAGGTGGCGGGCGTCCGCCGCATGGGCGCCGCCGCGCTCGACCTCTGCTGGACCGCCGCCGGCCGCTACGAGGGCTATTGGGAGCTGGGCATGGCGAAGTGGGATATCGCCGCCGGGCTGGTCATCCTGAAGGAAGCCGGCGGCTACGCCACCGATCCCGAGGGCGGCGACTGCTACGCCAACGGCCATGTGGTGGCCGGCAACCCGCACCTGCAGCCGAAGCTGCGCGAGGTGGTGCAGGAAGGCATCGCCCTGGTCGGCCGCGCCCGCGGCGAGGGCTGAAGCCCGGATCAGGGGGGGCGGGCGGCGCCATGGGCCGCGGCCTCTCTCCGGCACCGGCCGGGCGTGCGCCGGGCCGGGCGGCCATGCCCTTTCTCCCGCGGCCGCGTTTCCCCTGCACGAGGATGTCGGCTAGGCTGCGCGATACAATGCGCCCCCGCTTCCGCTTGCTCCGCCCCCTCCTGCTGCTGGCCGTGCCGCTGGCCCTGGCGCAGCCCGCCCTGTTGGGCCCGGCCCAGGCTCAGCAGCCTGCCACTCAGCAGCCTGCCACCCAGCCCCTGCCCGCCGATCCGCCCCCCAGCGCGCCCCAGCCGCCGGACCTCAGCCGCCCGCCCCAGCCGGCCGAGGCCCTGCCGCAGCCGGCCATCGCCCTGCCGCGCGGCATGGAAGCCCTGGCCGGCGGCGGCTGGCGCCTGAATGGCGAGGCCGCGCGCGGCCGGCCCGAGGCCGCCAGCCGCGCCGCCCTCACCGAGATCGGCCGCTGGCTGGCCGGGCGCACCGAGGGGCGCGTGACCCTGCTGGCGCAGGTGGCCGGCCCGGCCGAGGATGCCTCGGCCGCGCGGCGCGATTCGCTGGCCAACGGCCTGGCGCTGCGCCAGATCCTGGAAGCCGCCGGGCTGGACGGCACCCGCATCGACATCCGGCCCCTCGGCCGCACCGAGGAGGCGCGCGACAGCATCGTGCTGCTGCCGCCCAGCGCCAACCGACAGACCCAGAGCCAGGCCCGCCCATGACCCGCCCAACCCACTACCTGCTGCGAATGCTCGCCTTCCTGGCGGCGGTCGTGGCGCTGGCGGCGCTGCTCTCGGCCGAGCTGGCGCGCGCCTTCGCCGCCAACCCGCTGCTGAACGGCGTCATCCTGGCGGTGCTGCTGGTCGGCGTGGCCTGGAACATCCGGCAGGTGCTGGCGCTGAAGCCGGAGGTGGAGTGGCTGGAGGGCTTCCGTGCCCCGCGCCCCGGCGCCGGCGGCGCCAACCGCCCCGCGCCGCGCCTGCTGGCGCCGATGGCCTCGATGTTCGCGGCGCGGCGCGGGGAGCGCCTCTCGCTCTCCGCCACGGCCATGCGCAGCGTGCTGGACGGCATCGCCTCCCGCCTCGACGAAAGCCGCGAGCTGTCGCGCTACATGACGGGGCTGTCGATCTTCCTCGGCCTGCTCGGCACCTTCTGGGGCCTGATCCTGACGATCGGCGCGGTGGCCGATGTCATCAACTCGATGTCGGTGGGCTCGGGCGACCTGAACCAGCTGTTCAACCAGCTCAAATCGGGGCTGGCGCAGCCGCTCACCGGCATGGGGGTGGCGTTCTCCTCCTCCATGCTGGGCCTTGCCGGCGCGCTGGTGCTGGGCTTCCTCGACCTCACCGCCGGGCAGGCGCAGAGCCGCTTCTACTCCGAGCTGGAGGAATGGCTGGCCGGCGTCACCCGCCTCTCCTCCGGCGTGCTGGGCGGCGATGGCGAGGCGGGCGGCTCCGTGCCCGCCTATGTGCAGGCGCTGCTGGAGCAGAATGCCGAGAACCTCGAGAACCTGCAGCGCATCATGGCGCGCGGCGAGGAAAGCCGGGCCGCCTCCTCCCAGGCGCTGCACACCCTGACCGAGCGGCTCTCGATCATGGCCGAGCAGATGCGTGCCAACCAGGTGCTGATGCAGCGCATGGCCGAGGCGCAGTCCGGCCTCGCCCCCACCCTGGCGCGGCTGGCCGAGGCGCAGACGCATGCGCAGACGCACGGGGCGCTGGACGATGCCTCGCGCGCGCATCTGCGCAACCTGGAGGTCTACATGGCCCGGCTGGTGGAGGACCTGGCCCAGGGCCGCGCCCAGTCCACCGCCGAGATCCGCGGCGAGATCAAGATCCTCGCCCGCACCATCGCCGCCCTGGCCGAGGAAGGCCCGCGATGATTCCGACCCTCCCGCGCGGCGGGCGCTAAGGCCATGGCGCTCGGACGGCGCGGCCCGCGCGAGGGCATGAACGCCTGGCCCGGCTATGTGGACGCGCTCTCCACCCTGCTGATGGTCATCATCTTCGTGCTGCTGGTCTTCGTGCTGGCGCAGGGCTTCCTCTCCGTCGCCCTCTCCTCGCGGGACCAGGCGCTGGACCGGCTGAACCGGCAGGTGGCCGAGCTGGCCGAGATGCTGGCGCTGGAGCGCGGCCAGGGCGAGGAGCTGCGCGCCAATCTCGGCCGGCTGACCGAGGAGCTGCGCCTCGCCGCCACGGCGCGCGACGCCGCCCTCTCGCAGCTCTCCGGCCTGCGCGACGAGCGCGAGCGCGGCACGGCCGACCGTGAGGCGCTGCGTGCCGAGCGCGACCGCCTCGCCGCCCGGCTGGCCGACCTGGAGCTTTCCGCCGGCGGCGCCGCCAGCCGCATCGCCAGCCTGGAGGAGCGGCTGGCCGAGGCGCTGTCCCGCGCCGAGGCGATGGGCGGCAACACCGCGCAGACGCTGCGCGACCTGACCGCGGCCCGCCGTGCCCTGGCCACCGAGCGTGGCATGCTGGAGGCCACCCGCGCCCAGCTGGCCGAGGCCCAGGCGCGTGCCGGCGGCGCCGAGCAGGCACGCAACCGCAACGCCGCCGAGCTGGCCGAGGCGCGCCGCCAGCTTGCGGAAACGCAGCAGGCCGTGGCCACGCTGCGCCAGGAGATGGAGGCGCTCAACCGCACCGTGGCGGCCGACCGCGCCACCATCGAGGCAAGGCTGGCCGATCTTGCCCGCCTGACACAGCAGATCCAGCAGCTGACGGCGCTGCGCGACGAGCTGGAACGCCGTGCCGCCGAGGCCCTGGCACGGGCGGGCGCCGAGGAGCGCGCGCGCAGCGCCGCCGAACAGCTTGCGCGCGGCCAGGCCCAGCAGCGCCAGCGCGCCGAGGCGGCCACCCGCGCCGCCGAGGCCGCCCGCCAGCAGGCCGAAGCCACCGCCGCCCAGGCCAACCAGGCCCGCCAACAGGCCGAGGCCACCGCAGCCCAGGCCAACCAGGCACGCCAGCAGGCCGAGGCCACCGCCGCCCAGGCCGTCCAGGCACGCCAGCAGGCCGAGGCCACCGCCGCCCAGGCCAACCAGGCCCGCCAGCAGGCCGAGGCCGCCGCCGCCCAGGCCGCCCAGGCCCGCCAGCAGGCCGAGGCCACCAGCGGCGAGCATGTCCGGCTGGCCGAGAGCGCGCGCGCCCAGGTGGCGCTGCTGACCCAGCAGCTCGCCACGCTGCGCGCGGAACTGTCCCGCATCGCCGCGCTGCTGGATGCCGAGGAGCAGTCGGGGCGCGACAAGGACGCGCAGATCAGCCAGCTCGGCCAGCGGCTGAACGCCGCCCTCGCCGCGCGGGTGGAGGAATTGCAGCGCTACCGCAGCGACTTCTTCGGCCGCCTGCGCGAGGTACTGGGCGACCGCCCGGAGATCCGCACCGTCGGCGACCGCTTCGTGTTCCAGAGTGAGGTGCTCTTCCCCGTGGGCAGCGCCGAGCTGTCCGGCGCCGGGCAGCAGCAGCTCCGCGCCCTGGCGCAGGTGCTGCTCGACGTCAGCCGCCGCTTCCCGCCCGACCTGCCCTGGGTGCTGCGCGTCGATGGCCATGCCGACCGCAACCCGATCCGCGGCGGGCGCTTCGCCAGCAACTGGGAGCTGTCGGCGGCGCGCGCCATCGCCGTGGCGCAGCTGCTGATCGCCGAGGGCCTGCCGGCCAACCGCGTGGCGGCGACCGCCTTCGGCGAGCACCAGCCGATCGACGAGGGCGATTCGGCCGAGGCGATGGCCCGCAACCGCCGCATCGAGCTGCGCCTGACAGACCGCTGAGGCCGGACCGCCGAGACTGGGAAGAACCTGATTGCGAGAGGCGGGACTCGAACCCGCATGACCTGAGGTCGGACGATTTTGAGTCGTCTGCGTCTACCGTTCCGCCACTCTCGCGCGCGGTGCGGCCCCTCCTGTAGCGCAAGCCGGCGGCGGCGTCACGCGGTTGCGCGACGCCGCCACGCTTCAGGCGGCGCGCCTCAGGTCGCCTCAGGTCATCGGCACCATCACGTGCCGCGCGAAGCCGGGGCGCCCGGCCAGGGTGCCGTACCAGCGGCGCAGCTCCAGCAGCTCCGGCCGCTCGATCGGCAGGGCGTGCCAGCGATGCGCGAAGATGCCGAGCACGATGTCGGCCAGGGTGAAGGTGTCGCCCTCGATGAAGGCGCGGCCCTCCAGCTGGCGGTCCAGCAGGGTCCACAGCTCCGCCGCCTGCCGCCGCGCCGCCTCGGCGGCGGACCAGTCCCGCTCCGGCTCGGGGATGCGGACATGGGTGAAGAACAGCGTGGTCATCGGCTTCGAGAGATGCGCGAGCTGCCAGTCCATCCAGCGCTCGATGCCGGCGCGGGCGCGTGGCGCGTCCGGGTAGAGGGCGGCCGCGCCCGGCGTGGTGCTGGCCAGGTAGCGCAGGATGGTGTTGCTCTCCCACACCGCCCAGCCATCCGGCTCCTCCAGCGTCGGCACCAGGGACATGGGGTTCTTCGCGGTGTAGCCGGCCTCCCGCGTCACGCCGAAGGCGCCGCCGGCGTCCCGCCGCTCGTAATCCAGCCCCGTCTCCGCGCAGAACCAGAGCAGCTTCATGACGTTGCTGCTGTTGGCGCGGCCCCAGATGATCGGCATGCGGTGCTTCCCCTCCCCGGATGATGCGGGGCGGCACGGTATGCGTGGCACGCCAGCCGGTCCAGCCTGCGTGGCGCTTGACCCCGGGCGGCGGCGGCGCGACGTTCCGGCTCCAGGCCCCCCTCCGTCCCGGCGCCCTTCCGGCGGTGCCCAGGCGGCGGCCCGCCCGCCCAGGAGCCCGCATGAACCAGTCCGTCCCCCAGCCCTTCCCCCTCCGTGACGCGGCCGGCCTGCTGGACCCTGTCTGGAGCCGAATCCGGCAGGAGGCGGAGGCGGCCGCGGCGCAGGAGCCGGAGCTGGCCGGCTTCCTGCACGCCGCCGTGCTGCAGCACGAGAGCCTGGAATCCGCCCTGGCCAGCCGCGTCGCCGCACGGCTCGACCATGCCGACCTGCCCACCGCCCTGCTGCGCCGCAGCCTGGAGCGCTTCCTGGAAGAGGACCCGGCGCTGCGCGAGGCGGTGCGCAGCGACATCATGGCGGTGGTGGACCGCGACCCGGCCACCTCCCGCGCGCTGGAGCCGCTGCTCTACTACAAGGGCTTCCACGCCCTCACCACGCACCGCATGGCGCATATCCTGTGGCGGCAGGGGCGGCGCGACCTGGCGCTGTGGCTGCAGTCGCGCAGTTCCGTGGTGTTCCAGACGGACATCCACCCGGCGGTGCGGATCGGCCGCGGCATCTTCCTCGACCACGCCACGGGCCTCGTGGTGGGCGAGACGGCGCTGATCGAGGACGATGTCTCGCTGCTGCAGGGCGTGACGCTCGGCGGCACCGGCAAGGAGGGGGGCGACCGCCACCCCAAGATCCGCCGTGGCGTGATGATCGGCGCCGGCGCCAAGGTGCTGGGCAATATCGAGGTGGGCGCCTGCGCCCGCGTCGCCGCCGGCTCGGTGGTGCTGAAGCCGGTGCCTTCCTGCACCACCGTGGCGGGGGTGCCGGCCCGCGTGGTGGGCCAGGCCGGCTGCGCCGAGCCGGCCCGCGCCATGGACCAGATGCTGGACCCCGCCGAGGATTGATGCGCCGCCTCCTGCCGACCCCGCTGGCCGTGGCGGCGCTGGCCGCCGCCGCGCCGCTCCTCGCCATGGCCACCGAGCGCTGGGGCGGGCTGAACCCTTGCCTGCTCTGCCTGTGGCAGCGCTGGCCCTACTGGCTGGGCGCCGCGCTGGCGCTGCTCGGCCTGCTGCTGCCGCGCCGGCTGATGCTGGCGCTGGCGGGGCTGGCCATCCTCGGCTCCGCTGCCGCGGCGGCCGTGCATGTGGGGGTGGAGGCGAAGTGGTGGCCCTCCCCCCTGCCCGGCTGCGCCGCGCCCACCGCCGGCGGCGCCCGCAGCGTGGAGGAGCTGATGAACAGCCTCGCCGCCGCGCCCGCCAAGCCCTGCGACGAGCCGACCTATCTCATCCCCGGCCTGCCGGTCTCGATGGCCGGGATGAACCTGATCTACGCGCTGGGGCTGGCGGGGCTGGCCTTCGCCGGGGCGCGGCGGCGGGGCTGACACGTCTCCCGCGAAGTGCGAGAAGGATTTCCTCCATACCACCGGGGCGTTCCATGTTGCGCTACCTTTTCCTCCCCGCCCTGGCGATGCTGTTGCAGGGCTGCGCCGTGGCGGGGACGCAGGGCACCCTGCCGCAGCAGCGCCTCGCGGACCGGCTGCCGCCGCGCATCGGCGACTTCGCGCGGCAGGAGGTGGCGGCGATCGACGGCAATTCCGGCAATCTGCGCATCCGCTACGCCGAGCAGGCGCAGGGGGCCTGGGCCTCGGTGTTCGTGCTGAGGCCGCCCGGCGCGCCGCTGCCCGACGGTGCCGGCTCGGAGGCGGTGCGGCGGGATGTCGCGGAGGCCGCCCTTGTCATCAGCCTCTACGCCGCCGCCCAGCCTGGCACCCGGATCGAGCGCGGCCCGGATTTCAGCATGACCGCGCAGGGCAAGGCGGTGCCCAGCCTGCGTTGCGCCGAGTTCCGGATGGGAACCCCGCAGACCCCCGTGCTGAAGCGCGAGATGGTGTGCAGCAGCGGCGTCGAGGGGATGCTGGTGCGCGTCCGTGCCACTGTCCGGCACAATCCGAAGGATATGGACCCGGCGCATCTCTACCTCAGCGGCTTCTCCGGCCGGGTGACGGAGCTTATGCGCGGGGCGGCGCAGCCCACGGCGGCGGAGAGCGGCCCGCCCGCGCGGCCGGCCGCAGGCACGCCCGAGGCGCCGTTGTCCGGCCCGCTGCAGCGGCTTTGAGGCGCGCCGCTCAGCTCTCCAGCTCGGTGTCCCAGTAGAGGTAGTCGCGCCAGCTCTCATGCAGGTAGTTGGGCGGGAACATCCGCCCGTTGTCCTGCAATTCCCACCCTGTCGGCTGGCGCGGCGTGCAGCGGGGGAACATGCGGATCTCCTGCGGCAGCTTCGAGCCCTTGCGCAGGTTGCACGGGCCGCAGGCGGTGACGACGTTCTCCCAGCTGGTGCGGCCGCCCCGGCTGCGCGGGATCACATGGTCGAAGGTCAGCTCCTGGGTCGGCCGCTCCTCGCCGCAATAGACGCAGGAGAAACCGTCGCGCAGGAAGACGTTGAACCGCGTGAAGGCCGGGCGCCGCGCCGAGGGGATGTAATCCTTCAGGGCGATGACGCTGGGCAGGCGGATGGTGTGGCGCGGCGAGCGCACCGAGGTCTCGTATTCCGACAGCACCGAGACGCGGTCGAGATAGACCGCCTTCACCGCGTCCTGCCAGGACCACAGCGAGAGCGGAAAATAGGACAGCGGACGAAAATCCGCGTTCAGCACCAAGGCCGGGAAGCCGCCGGGAGATCCTCCCAGGCTTCCCGCAGACATCCCGTCAGGCAAGCGCCGCTCCTTTCAAGCTGCGCGCATCAACCGCTGGGGCCGGACCGGGCGGGCAGGCCCCAGATATCGTGGCGCCGCCGGTGTGCACGGGATTCATGCCAGCCCCGCGCGGCCGGTGCAACCTCCGGCCGCGCGGGTTTCACCACGCTGTCATGCGCCGGGGCCGAGCCGGGCCGCGGCACGCTGCAAAAACAGGGCGCCGGCGGAGAGCCCCGCATCGTCGATGCCATGCGCCAGGCGCGGGCAATAGAGCGCCTCCACCGGCACGCCGGCGGCCTTGAGGGCGGATTCGGCGGCGCGGCTGCTGGCGGCGGGCACCACCTCGTCCACCTCGCCATGCACCAGCAGCACCTCGGGCCGGCCGGCGATCTCGTCCGGCAGCAGCTCCTCGCCGATCAGCCGGCCGGAATAGGCCATGATGCCGGCCGGCGCGGCCTTGCGGCGCAGCCCGGTGAACAGCGCCATCATCGCGCCCTGGCTGAAGCCCATCAGCACCACGGCGCTCTCCGGCAGGCCGGCGGCGGCGGCCTCGCGGGCGATCAGCTCGTCGAGCAGCGGGCGGGCGGCCTGGGCGCCGGCCAGCAGCGGCGCCGGGCGGCGGTCGGCCAGGCTGAACCACTGGCGGCCATAGGGCCCGCCCTCGCAGGGCTGCGGCGCGTGCGGCGAGACGAACAGCGCCTCCGGCACCGCCTGCGCCCAGTGCGGCGCGAGGTCGATCAGGTCGTTGCCATCGGCGCCATAGCCGTGCAGCAGCAGGACGAGCAGCTTCGGCGCGCCCCCTGCCTTCGGTCCCCAACGCGGTCCATCGAGTGCGGCCATGCGGCATCCCCTTGCTGCGATCCGGCCGCATCCGCTACGCGCGATCGGCCATGGCCGCAACCACCGTCACCCGCTTCGCGCCCAGCCCCACGGGGCGCCTGCATCTCGGCCACGCGCACAGCGCCCTGCTGGGCTGGCGCATCGCCCGCGAATCGGGCGGGCGCTTCCTGCTGCGCATCGAGGATATCGACCCCGTGCGCTGCCGCCCGGACTTCACCGCCGGCATCCTGGAGGATCTGGCCTGGCTGGGGCTGGACTGGGACGGGCCGGTGCGGGTGCAATCCGCCCACCTGCCGGAATATGGCGCCACGCTGGCGCGGCTCTCGGGGATGGGGCTGCTCTACCCCTGCTTCTGCACCCGCGCCGACATCGCCCGCGAGGTGGCGGCGATCGGCCACGCGCCGCATGGGCCGGACGGGCTGCTCTACCCCGGCACCTGCCGCCGCCTGGGCGCGGCCGAGCGGGCGGCGCGAATCGCCGCCGGCGAGCCCTATGCGCTGCGGCTGGACATGGCGGCGGCGCTGCGGCGGGTGGCGCGCCCCCTCGCCTTCCTGGAGCTGGGCCTGGAGGGCGGCCCGCGCCGGCTGCGCTGCGACCCGGCGCGCTTCGGCGACGTGGTGCTGGCGCGCAAGGACATCCCCGCCTCCTACCATCTCTGCGTGACGCAGGACGACGCGCTGCAGGGCGTGACGCTGGTGACACGGGCGGAAGACCTGCGGCCGGCGACCGACCTGCACCGGCTGCTGCAGGCGCTGCTGGGCTGGCCGGCGCCGCGCTACCGCCACCACCCGCTGCTCACGGGGCCGGACGGAAAGCGCCTCTCGAAACGCGACAACGCCCCCACCCTGGCGGCGCTGCGCGAGGCGGGCCACAGCCCGGCGGCGGTGCGGGCGATGGCCGAAGGGGCGGCGCCGGGCTGATCCGCCCCGCGCCGCCGGAAGCCGGCCCTCAGGTGCGGCCGTAGGTGTCCTCGAAGCGGACGATGTCGTCCTCGCCGAGATAGGAGCCCGACTGCACCTCGATCAGGGTGAGCGGGATCATGCCCGGGTTCTCCATGCGGTGCACGCAGCCGAGCGGCAGGTAGATGGATTCGTTCTCGCGCAGCATGATCCGCTCCGCGTCGCGCTCGACGATGGCGGTGCCGGCCACCACCACCCAGTGCTCGGCGCGGTGGAAATGCTTCTGCAGGGAAAGCTTGGCCCCGGGCTTGACCGAGATCTTCTTCACCTGGAAGCGGTCGCCCTTGATCAGCCCCTCATAGTGGCCCCAGGGGCGGTACATGCGGCGGTGCTCGGTGGCCTCCTTGCGGTTGGCCGCCTTGAGCTGCTCCAGCAGCTTCTTCACGTCCTGGGCGCGGTCGCGGTGCATGGCCAGCACGGCGTCGTCCGTCACCACCACCACCGCATCCTCCAGCCCGACGACGCCGGTCAGGATGCCCTCGGTGCGGACGTAGCAGTTGCGGGCCTGGTACAGCTCCACCGGGCCATGGGTGGCGTTGCCCTGGGCATCCTTGGGCGAGACCTCCCACAGCGCCGCCCAGGAGCCGACATCGGACCAGCCGAGATCGGCGGGCACCACGGCGGCGTGGCTGGTCTTCTCCATCACCGCGTAGTCGATGGAGATGTCCGGCGCGCGGGCGAAAGCCGCCGGGTCGAGGCGGATGAAGTCGAGATCGCGCGTGGCGCCTTCCACCGCGCCGCGCACCGCCGCCAGCAGCTCGGGCGCCAGCCGCTCCAGCTCGGCCAGCAGGGTGGCCGCGGTGGCCACGAACATGCCCGAGTTCCAGAGATGGCTGCCGCCGGCCAGGAAGCGGGCGGCGGTCTCGGCGTCGGGCTTCTCGACGAAGCGGCTCACGGCGGAGACGCCGTCGAGCCCCTCCAGCGGGGCGCCGCTCTCGATGTAGCCGTAGCCGGTCTCGGGCGTGGTCGGCTTCATGCCGAAGGTGACGATACGGCCGGCCCGCGCGGCCTCGGCGGCCTTGGCGAGGGCGGCGTGCATGGCGGGGGTGTCGCCGATGGCGGCATCGGCCGGCATCAGCCACAGCACGCTGCGCGTGTCGTCCTCATGCGCCAGCAGCGCCGCGGCGGCGATGGCGGGGGCGCTGTTGCGGGCCATCGGCTCGAGCACGATGCGCGGATTCTCGATCCGCGCCTCGCGCAGCTGCTCGGCCACCAGGAAGCGATGCTCCTGGTTGGAGATGATCAGCGGATCGGCAAAGGCCGGGCCGACGGCACGCCTCGCCGTCTCCTGCAGCATCGTCTGCTGTGACAGCAGGGGCCAGAACTGCTTGGGAAACCCTTCGCGGGACAGCGGCCAGAGACGGCTGCCCGTCCCGCCGCACAACACCACCGGCACGATCCGATGCTGCCCCGTTTCCGCCATTTGCGCCGCTCCGTTCGTCAATGTGAGGCCAGCATAAGGAACGGCCTAGAAAAGAAAAGCCGTCCTGAGCAATTGACCCAGAACGGCCATAAAAGCTGTAACTGTTTACAGGATCAGCCGGCCATCGCCTCTTCTTTCTTCTTGCGCAGGCCGGGCAGCAGCATCAGGCCGAGGGCCAGGGCGCAGATCGCCAGCAGCACGCCGCTGATCGGGCGCTCGACGAAGACCATCGGGTCGCCGCGGGAGAGCAGCATGGCGCGGCGCAGGTGCTCCTCCATCATCGGGCCGAGCACGAAGCCCACCAGCAGCGGCGCCGGCTCCATCTTGATCTTGGCGAAGATGTAGCCAAGGATCGCGAAGAACACCGTCTGATAGACGCCGAAGACGCTGTTGTTGATCGAATACACGCCGATCGCGCAGAAAGTCAGGATCGCCGGGTACATGTACTTGTAGGGCACCTGCAGCAGCTTCACCCACATGCCGATCAGCGGCAGGTTGATGACCAGCAGCATCAGGTTGCCGATCCACATGGAGCAGATCAGGCCCCAGAACAGGTCCGGCTGGCTCTCCACCATGCGGGGGCCCGGCTGGATGCCCTGGATGATCAGCGCGCCCACCATCAGCGCCATGACGGCGTTGGAGGGGATGCCGAGCGTCAGCAGCGGGATGAAGGAGGTCTGCGCCGCGGCGTTGTTGGCGGCTTCCGGCCCGGCCACACCCTCGATGGCGCCGTTGCCGAAGTCGGCCTTACCGCGCGACATCTTCCGCTCCATCATGTAGGAGCCGAAGGAGGCCAGCGAGGCGCCGCCACCGGGCAGGATGCCCAGCGCCGAGCCCAGCACCGTGCCGCGCAGCACCGACGGGGTGGCGCGCTTCCACTCCTCCTTGGTGAGGAACAGGCTGCCCACCTTGGTGGAGAGCACGCTGCGGACCTCGGGGCGCTCCAGGTTCAGGATGATCTCGGCGATGCCGAAGACGCCCATCGCCATGGCGGCGAAGTCCAGCCCGTCCGACAGCTCAGGGATGCCGAAGGTGAAGCGCTGCTGGCCGGTCTGCACGTCGGTGCCGACCAGGCCGAGCGCCACGCCCAGCACCACCATGCCGATCGACTTGACGACCGATCCCTGTGCCAGCACCGAGGAGATGACGAGGCCGAGCAGCATCAGCGAGAAGTAGTCCGCCGGGCCGAAGGAGAGCGCGATGCTCGTCAGCAGCGGGCCGGAGGCGGCGACCAGGATGGTGGCGATGGAACCGGCGAAGAAGGAGCCCAGCGCCGAGATGGCCAGCGCCGCGCCGGCGCGGCCGTTGCGCGCCATCTTGTAGCCTTCCAGCGTCGTCACCACCGAGGAGACCTCGCCCGGCAGGTTCAGCAGGATGGCCGTCGTCGAGCCGCCATACTGCGCGCCGTAGTAGATGCCGGCGAGCATGATCATGGCGGTGGTGGCCGGCTGGCCGAAGGTGATCGGCAGCAGCAGCGAGATGGTGGCGACCGGGCCGATGCCCGGCAGCACGCCGATGGCCGTGCCGATCAGGGCGCCGAGCAGCGCGAACAGCACGTTGTCGATGCTGAGCGCGACGCTGAAGCCGTGGGCCAGATTGGCGAAAAGCAGTTCCATGGGTTTCCGGGCGCCTCAGAAGGTCGGCCAAACGCTGACGCGGATGTCCAGCTCGTAGATGAACACCCACCAGCAGAGCGCGAGCAGGAAGACGACGCAGCCCAGCACGCCGAGCGGGCGGTGCTTGGGCTCAGCCAGGGCCGCCACCACCACCATCGCGGTGATGGCCAGGAACAGGCCGCCCTGCTCCAGCAGCACGCCGAAGACCGTCATGCCCGCCAGCACCAGCGCCAGCTTGCGCCAGCCCGGGCTGACGGCCGCGACCGCGAAGCCGATGAGCAGCGAGATACCCAGCGCGTACCAGTTGGCCGAGAGGGCCGGCATCGCCGCCAGGAAGGGGTAGGCCACCAGCACGACGCCGATGGCGATGGCCAGGGTGACGAAATCAAGCTTGGTCCACTTCTCCAGCGGATCCGAGCCGCCGCGCAGCGAGATCGCCAGCACGATCGCGCCGAGGCCCAGTTCCAGCCAGAACACCAGCATCGGCATGTAGCCGGGGCCCATGCGCCGCGCCGAGCCAAGCGTGTGCTCGGTGTTCAGCCATAAGCCAATAACTGCCAGCGCCACCAGTAACAGACCGGAGGCGAGGTCTTTCGCATTGATCCTCATGCCGATTCCTTCTTGAACCCACGCGCCGCAGGCACGCGCCCTTGTTTCTTCGGAGAGCGGAATAAGCGAGCCGCGAGGGCTGCCGCTGGATACGCGGGTGCCCTGCCTCCGCCGGAGCCGGGACAGGGCCGCACGCGGGCGGGACGATGGTCAGGCCATCATGCCAGCCGGCTTGCAGCATCTTTGCGAGCAAGGCCGTCGGCATTTCCAGCCAGCGGCCTCCTCAGTCCGCATTGCGGTTATGGCCTGCCCCTCGCATCCTCCCCTCAGGCGCTGAATGGAGCGGCAACCTATGGCACCGGAACACATCGGGGCAAGGCACCAGATATTCATTAATAAAAGTTCATGAATGTTGCAGCGCAATATACTTCCGAAAGAGTGCCGGCCCGCTGGCAAAATGGGACAATCCAGAGCATGACAAACGAATTTCTGTTCAATGACCCGGGGCAGTGGCTACATGAGCGGGCCCTGGAGCAGAGCGGCCGCCTCATCGCTTTGCGGCGCGATATTCACGCCCACCCCGAACTCGCCTTTGAAGAGACACGCACGGCAGGCCTTGTCGCGGCGGAGTTGAGCCGCCTCGGCATCACCCACCGCACCGGCGTGGGTCGCACCGGCGTGCTGGGCGTGATCGAGGGCGAGCGGCCCGGCCCGACGCTGGCCATCCGCGCCGACATGGACGCGCTGCCGATCCATGAGGAGACGGGCCTGGCCTATGCCAGCACCGTGGCGGGCAAGATGCATGCCTGCGGGCACGACATCCACACTGTCACCCTGCTCGGCGTCGCCGGGCTGCTGAAGGAGCTGGCGCCGCGCCTGGCGGGGCGCGTGGTGCTGGTGTTCCAGCCGGCCGAGGAGACGCTGGAGGGCGCCGCCGCCATGATCGCCGACGGCGCGGCGGATGGCATCGACATGGCGCTGGGCTTCCACAACCACCCGGACATGCCGGTCGGCCGCTTCGGCTATGTGCGGGGTGCCTGCCTGGCGGCGGCCGACCGCTTCGACCTCGTCATCCGCGGCAAGTCCGGCCACGCGGCGCACCCCTACGCGGCGGTGGACCCGATCGTGGCGGCAGCGCATTTCGTCACCCAGGCGCAGACCGTGGTCTCGCGCGAGGTGAAGCCGCTGCACCCGGCGGTGGTCACCATCGGGCAGTCGGTGGGCGGCACCACCTATAATATCATCCCCGAGCGCGTGGCGCTGAAGGGCTCCGTCCGCACCCTGCACGCCGCGGCGCGCGACACCGCCGAGGCGGCGTTGCGCCGGCTGGCGCAGGGCCTTGAGACCGGCTTCCGCGTGCAGGCCAGCATGGACTACCAGCGCATGGTGCCCGCCCTGGTGAACGACGATCGGGTGCTGGACCCGGCGCTCGCCGCGCTCGGCGCGCAGTTCGGCGACGGTCTGGTCGCGGAGGGCGAGCCGAGCATGGGGTCGGAGGATTTCTCCGCCTTCGCCAGCCGTGTGCCGGCCTTCCAGCTGCGCATCGGCTCCGGCGCGCCGGGCCGCAGCGATGCCCTGCACAATGCCGGCTACCAGCCGGACGAAGGCTGCATCCCCGCCGGAGTCGAGGCGCTCTCGCGCATCGCGCTCGACCTGCTGTCGCGCCCTGCGTGAACCGGAGCTAAAATCGACATGAAGATCTGTGTATTCGGCGCCGGCGCCATCGGTGGCCATGTCGCCGCCCGCTTGGCGCTGGGCGGCGCCGAGACCAGCGTGGTGGCGCGCGGGCCGCAGCTTGCCGCCATCCAGCGCGACGGGCTGACCATCGAGGCGCCGGACGGTGCCCGCACGGTGCGCGTCGCCGCCGGCACCGCCGCCGAGCTCGGCCCGCAGGACGCGGTGATCGTCACCGTCAAGGGCCCCTCCCTGCCGCAGGTGGCCGAGGCGATCGGGCCGCTGCTCGGGCCGGAGACCACGGTGGCCTTCGTCATGAACGGCATCCCCTGGTGGTATTTCGACCGCCATGGCGGCCCGCTGGACGGCCGCCGCCTGCCCGCCATCGACCCGGGCGACGCGGTGCGCGAGGCCATCGGCGTGGAGCGCACCCTGGGCGGCGTGGTCTATTCCGCCTGCACCGTCATCCGCCCCGGCGTGATCAAGGTGGAGCACGCCAACAACCGGGTGATCCTGGGCGAGGTGGATGGCAGCCCCTCCCCGCGCGCCCAGGCCATTGCCGACGTGCTGACGCGGGGCGGCATCTCCGGCGAGGTGACGGAGGCCATCCGGCGCGAGGTGTGGGCGAAGCTGATGGGCAATCTCAGCCAGGGTCCCTTCACCATCCTCTCCCGCCAGGGCATCGGCGGCACGCTGGCGGACCCGGCGGTGCGCACCGCCATCCTGCGGGCGATGCGCGAATCGATGGCGGTCGCCGCCGCGCTCGGCCACCCCTTCGAGTACGACCTGGAGAAGCGCGTCGCCGCCTCCTCCAAGCTCGCCCACAAGCCCTCCATCCTGCAGGACCTGGAATTGGGGCGGCCGATGGAGGTGGAGGCGCTGTTCCGCACGCCGCTGGAACTCGCCCGCATGGCGGGGGTGGAGACGCCGACGCTCGACCTCTCCGTGGCGCTGGCCACCCAGGCCGCCACGGCCGCCGGGCTCTACGCGCCGCCCGCCGGCTGAGGCGCCGGCCCCGCCGCCACTCCGGCCGGGGTGGCGGCGGCCGGCAGGGCCGTCTGCCCCAGCACCCAGCCTTCCCAGCGCCGCACCCAGGGGTCCTCCGGCACGAAATCCGGCCGCGCGCCATCCAGCACGCCGATCAGGCAGAGCAGGCCGAGCAGGCTGTCGAACCGGTCCTCGCCGGCGGCATCGGTGCCGCAGCCGCCCAGCACCACCTGCTCCAGCACGCGGGAGGGCCGCATGCCGCGCCGCGCCATGGCGAGCAGGAGGGAGGGCCCGGTGGCGCGCCGCGCCTCGTGGTCGCGCTTGCTGCCGGGCAGGACGATGCCGAGATGCCGCATCGCCTCGGCCGGGTACACCTCGGCCAGCACGGCGTGGCCGGGCTCCAGCAATTCCAGCAGCCCGCCCTGGAACGGCCAGAAGCGCAGCCGCGCGCCCACCGCCAGGGCCGGCGCCAGCCAGTCCCGCCAGGCGGCGATGGCCGCCTTGCCAGACTGGTTGGCCCCCAGCGTCCAGAACACCGGCGCGCCGGCCGGGCGCTCGGCCGTGGCCAGGTCGCACAGCCGGCAGAGGCCGGCGGCGTCCGGCAGGCCGAGGGCGCGGGCATGGGCCAGCCGCGTCATGCCCTTCAGCCCGCGCGCCGGGTAGAAGGGGCGCTCGGGCGAGACGGTCTCCAGCGTCGGGCTGACCAGGAAGAAATCCGGCGAGGCGTGCAGCCCGCGCAGGAAGTGGCAGAAATCCCGCTCCGGCCGCCCGGCGGCGAAGCCGCGCGGCAGGCCCAGCGGCAGGTCGAGCCCGAGCGCCAGCGGCACGCCCTCGGCCAGCAGCCCGGCCACCAGCCCGGCGGGGTCGCCCACCGGGCGCGGCGCCTCGGCGCGCCACTGCCCGCCGCGCCGTCGTGCAATGCTGACCCAGCGCTTGCGCGGATCGATGCTCCAATCCGCATGCGCCGCGATCATTGAGGTATCGTCGTTCGCCGGAGAAAGCCGCATGCCCTACACCCGCACCGCACGCCTGCTGCACTGGGCCACCGCGCTGGCTGTGCTGGCCATCGCCGTGCTGGGCCTCTGGATCGCCTGGGCGCCGCCGCAGGAGGAGGCCCTCAAGCTTCGTCTCTACAACATTCACGAGAGCCTCGGCATCAGCGTCCTGCTGCTGACGCTGCTGCGCCTGGTCTGGCGCCGCCGCCACCCGCCGCCGCCGATCCGCCCGCCGCCGCCGGCGCTGCTGCACCGCGCCGCCTTCGCCACCCATGCCGCGCTCTACGCGCTGCTGCTGGCCATGCCGGTGGTGGGGTTCCTGGCCACCAATGCCTGGGGCTTCCCGCTGCGCTGGTTCGGGCTCATCCCCCTCCCCAGCCCGCTCGGCCGGCACGAGGCCCTGGCCCCGCTGCTGACCGCCCTGCATGGCTGGATGGCCCTGGCGCTGGGCCTGCTGGTGGCGCTGCACGCCGCCGCCGCCCTCTGGCACCACTGGGGCCGGGGCGACGACACGCTGCGGCGCATGCTGCCGGGCCTGCCCCCGCCCGGCGGCACGCGACCAGCGGTCCGGGGCTGAAGGCCGCCCGCGGTGCGGCTCAGCCGATCGGCTTCTGCGCCCGCTCCAGCAGGCGGGCGAAGAAGCCGGGCTTCTTCACCGGCTCGGCGGCCTTGGCCGTGCGCGCGGCCAGGGCCTCGCGGTCCTGCGTCTTCATCGACAGCCACTTCTCCAGGCTGACGCCCGCCTTGGCGGCGCGCTTCGCCTCATAGGCCCGCTGCCCCTCGGTCATCCGCACCGGCTGCTGCACCTTGCCCGTCATGTCCTGTTCCTCTTGCCCCGGCCATCCCGGCCTGCCGCCGGGGGGTGAATGCCGTGCCGCGCGCCGGCCCGCAAGCGCTTCCCCCGCACCCCCTGCAAAGGGGCTTGCATGAGCATGGCGAGGCATGACCCTCTGCCGCCATGGAAGCAAAAGTCAAAGCCGGCCTCTGGGCCCAGATGGCGCTGCGGCTGGCCGACATGGCCGGGCAGCCCGGCATGGTGCTGCGCAAGGGAGACCCGGATTCGGGCGGCATCCTCTGCGTGCTGCGGGGGCGGGAGGGCTGCGTGGTGCTGAGCCAGGCGCGCGACGGCGAGGGCCGCCCGGCCTGGATGCGCGGCACCGGCCCCGCGCCGGTGCCGGAGCCGGTGGCGGAAGCCTATGTGGAGCGGCAGGTGAAGCGCGACCCGGACCTCTGGGTGCTGGAGTTCGAGACGCCGGACCTGCAGCCGCCCTTCGAGGCGAAGATCCTCTGACAGCGGGAGCCGGGGGAGGCCATCCCCGGCCCCCTCCCCGCCCATCCGCGCCGAGGCCGGCAGGCCGGCTCAGAGCACCAGGTCGAGCGAGGCCAGGGCACCGGCGCCCTGGCCCAGGAAGCCGAAGCTGACCGTGGCATCCTCGGCGATGCCGCCATTCCAGGCGGCGTTGCGGATCACGTAGCCGGCGGCATCGTGCGAGACGATCTCGGCGTTCCAGATCTGCGTGATCTCGTAGGGCGTGTCGATCCGCAGCTGCCAGCCCTGCACCGCGCCGCTGCCCTCGTTGGTCAGCGCGACGCTGGCCTGGAAGCCGCCGGACCAGGCGTTCACCACCGAGACGCTGCCCTCCAGCCCGCCATCCTGGACCGGCGGCGGGGGTGGCGGCGGCGGGGGCGGGGGCGGCGGCGCCACCGCATCGTCATCCAGGATGGTGCCGGTGCCGCTCATGTCGCCGGCCGTGGCGCCGCGCGGGTTGGAGAGGACGACCGAAAAAGTCTCCTCCGCCTCGTGCAGCGCGTCGGCGGTGATGGCGACGGCGATGGTCTTGCTGGTCTCCCCCGCCTCGAAACGCAGCGTGCCCGCGGCGGCGGTGAAGTCGGCCAGGCCCGCGGTGCCGGGCTGCGTGGCCCAGTCCACCAGCACCGCCTCCGCCGCCGGGGCGGAAAGCGTGACGGTGAAGAGCATGGTCCGGCCGCCGCCATCCGTCTCCCCGCCGGCCGGCAGGTCGCCAAGGTCGAACTGCAACGGCTCGAGCCATTGCATCTTGGCCTCGATCACCGTGCGCCAGTCATCGGCGAGGATGCCGCCCGTATCGCCGGAATTCGGGTTCCAGGACCACCAGGTCCAGCTCGCGCCCTGCTGGCCGGCGGCGATGTCGCGGTCGCCATCCAGGTCGAGGTCGCCCGAGAGGTAGCCGGTGATCGCCTCCAGCCAGAGCAGGTCCTTCGGGTCCTGCAGCTTGGTGCCGAACTCGCCGAGCAGCACGGGGGCGATGTTCTCGCGGTAGAGATAGCCCCACATCTGGTCGAACTTGGCCGCCAGTTGCGTCTCGAAACCGGGCTGCTGGAACCAGGGCTGGGCATGGATGGAATTCGGGTAGTCATGCGCCGAGTAGACCAGCTTGTCGGCCACGGCGAGCTGGATCGGCCGATCCCGCGCGCCCATCAGGTTGCCGCCCCACCAGTAGTTGCTGCCCTGGTAGGTGCCGATGCCCTCGACGATGATCAGCCAGTCCGGGTTGGCGGCGAGCACGGCATTGCCCGCCCGCTCGGCCGCCGCCGCCCAGTCATTGGCGCCGCCGCCGCCCCAGTTGCCGTTGTAGGGCTCGTTGTGCAGGTCGGCGCCGACCACGGCCGGCTTGCCCGCATAGCGGGCCGCCAGCATCGACCAGTCGGCGATCCACTGCGCCTCGGAATAGCCCGCCTCGCACCACAGCCCGTTGGCGGAGGTGCCGGCGCCGGCGCTGTTGCGGTGATGGTCGAGGATGATGCGCAGCCCGATCTCGCCCGCGTAGTCGATGATGCGGTCCATCACCTGCAGGCCGGAGAGGCCCTGCAGCTCGGGGCTCTTCGAGAAGTCGATGCCGTTGGGCGCGGCGTTGCTGTGCAGCAGCTCGGAGGAGAAAGGCAGGCGGATGGTGTTGAAGCCCTCCGCCTTCATCTGGTCCATCATCTCCTTGTAGCCGCGCGCCCAGAGGCCGTGCGGCGCCAAGTTAGCCGATTCCAGGCCGAACCAGTTCACCCCCGCCAGCTTCACCGCCTGCCCGGCGGCGTCGACGATCTGGTTGCCCCGCGTGCTGAGGGCGCCGGCCGCCCCGCCGCCACCGCCCGTGCCGGCCGGGTCGCCCTCCACCACGCTGGCATCGCCGATGTCGAGGCGCGGCGGCGGCGGGGCGGTGTCGTCGTTGCGGATGGTGCCGGTGGCCTCGGCATCGGCCAGCGTCGCGCCGGAGGGAGCGGAGAGGCGCAGCAGCAGCGTCTCGTCCGCCTCCACCGCCGTGTCGCCCATCACCTTCACCCGGATGGTCCTGCTGGTCTCGCCCGCGGCGAAGGTCAGCTGCCCTTGCAGCGCGGTGTAGTCCACGCCGGCGGCCGCGGTGCCATCGGTGGTGGCGTAGTTCACCGTCACCGCCGTTGCGGCG
>NZ_JBHSCH010000044.1:0-39453 GCF_042651065.1 Teichococcus aestuarii | reverse complement strand
CCTGGCGCGGCGTGGCGGCCGGCAGGGGCGGCGCCGCCCAGTCCAGCATCGGGATCGGCGCGCGGCCGGGCGGGATGGCGGCCGGGGACGCGAAGGGAGAGGCAGGGGCGGGAGCGGCGAAGGCGGGGGCCGGCGCGGCGGGCGCCGCCTGGCGCAGCCGGTCGAACTGCCGGCCGCTGCCGGCCATGATGTCGCCGCCCAGCCCCACCTCGTTGGGCCACATCTGGGCCAGGGCCGGCGCCGATGGAAGCAGGAGAGCCAGGAACAGCGCGCGCCACATGTCAGCAGAAGCCCGTCCGGAAAGGAAGAAGCCGGCAGGATGGCCGATCCGGCCCGCCGGCTTCAAGGAATTCACGCCACCGCCAGCCAGCCCAGAATCAGCACCCCGAGCACGATGCGGTACCAGCCGAAGGGGGTGAAGCCGATGCGGCCGATCACGCCCATCAGCCAGCGCACCACCACCAGCGCCACGACGAAGGTGACGACGAAGCCGACGCCGATCTGCCCCACCGCCGAGACATCGAGCACGTCGCGGTTCTTCCACAGGCTGAACACGGTGGCGGCTAGCATGGTGGGGACGGCCAGCAGGAAGCTGAACTCCGCCGCCGCGCGCCGTTCCACCCCCACCAGCAGCGCGCTGATGATGGTGGCGCCGGAGCGGCTGGTGCCCGGCACCATGGCCAGCGCCTGGCCGAAGCCGATCAGCAGCGCCGCCACCGGCCCGATCTCGGGCACGGTGTGGATGGTCGGCGCCGCGCGCAGCTTCTCGATGACGATGATGGCGATGCCGCCGGCGATCAGCGCCAGTGCCACCACCAGCGGCGTGTAGAGCAGGCTGGTGATGTAGCCGTAGAGCGTGGCGCCCAGCACCATGGCCGGCAGGAAGGCCAGCAGGATGTTGATGGCGTAGTAGTATTCCGCGCTGCCGCGCCGCCACATGCCGAAGGCGATGCGGATCAGCGTCGCGCGGAACAGCCAGATCACCGCCAGGATGGCGCCGAACTGGATGCTGATCTCGAAGGTCTTGCCGGGAGGACCCTGGAAGCCGATCGCCTCGCCGAGGAGAATCAGGTGGCCGGTCGAGGAGATGGGGAGGAACTCGGTGACGCCTTCCACAATGCCCATCAGCACCGCGGAAAGCAGCGAAGCAAAGTCCATGGAGACATCCTGCGCAGGGTGCGGCTCCGACTACCCTTCGGCGCGGGGCCTGTCATGCCGTATTGTGCAGTGCGGGAGAGCCGGGACGATGAATTTCTACGGATCGGCCCGGTATATGAACGAAAGAGTAAAAAAAAGCGCCGGCGGGGAGGCCCCGCCGGCTCTGACGCCGCTCGTCTTCCGGCTCAGCGCACCGTCTGCGAGGCGGTGAAGGCGAAGTTGTCGAAGGAGTTCTCGGCGACGCGGAACCAAGTGTACTCGTCGTCGCGGAAGCGGCGGTAGGACTCCCAGATGGTCTTGAACCGCTCGTTCTTGGCGCCCGTCTCGTCGTAGAGCTCGTGCGTCGCCTTCCAGGCGGCGGAGAGGATCTCGCGCGAGAAGGGGCGGAGCTGGGTGCCGGCGGCGATCAGCCGGCGCAGCGCCTGCGGGTTGGCGGCGTCGTAGCGCGCCGTCATGTCCTGGTCGGCCTCGGCGCAGGCGGCTTCCAGCGCCGCCTTGTAGGCGGTCGGCAGCGCCTCGAAGGCGGCCTTGTTCACCATCAGGTGCAGCCGCGCGCCGGGCTCGAAGAAGCCCGGGAAGTAGTAGTTCGGCGCCACGCGGGAGAAGCCCAGCTTCTCGTCGTCATAGGGACCGACGAACTCCACCGCGTCCAGCGTGCCGCGCTCGAGCGAGGGGTAGATGTCGGCCGCCGCCACCTGCGTCGGCACCGCGCCGAGCCTGGCGAAGACCTGGCCCGCGAAGCCGGCGACGCGGAACTTCAGCCCCTGCAGGTCGGCCAGCGTCTTCACCTCCTTGCGGAACCAGCCGCCCATCTGGGCGCCCGTGTCGCCGGCGGTGAAAGCCACGATGTTGTAGGTGCCGAACAGCTCCGCCGCCAGCGCCGCGCCGCCGCCATGGCGGTACCAGGCGTTGAACATGCGGGTGTTCAGCCCGAAGGGCATGGCGGTGAAGAAGGCGAAGGCGGGGTCCTTGCCGACATAGTAGTAGGGGGCGGTGTGGGCGCACTCCACCGTGCCGGCCTGCACCGCGTCCAGCGCCTGCAGCCCGCCGACGATCTCGCCGGCGGGGAAGACGCGGATCTGGAACTTGTTGTCCGTCATCGCCGCCACGCGGCGGGCGATCATCTCCGGCGCGCCGTAGAGGATGTCGAGGTTGCGCGGGAAGGAGCTGGTCAGGCGCCAGCGCAGCTCCGGGGCCGACTGGGCCAGGGCAGGCATGGCAAGGGCGGCCGGCGCGGCGGTGGCGGCGGCGCCGAGCAGGGCGCGGCGGTTCATGGGGGCTTTCCTCCCGACGGGATCGAGGCGCAGTGACGGCTCCTGGAGGAGCCGGGGCGCTGCTTATCCCGCCAAATCCGGTCGGAGGAAAGGGCAAAAGGGAAATTTTCTTGCGCGATTAGGTCAGGAAACTTGCCGTTTCGCGCAAGGCCGGGAGAGCGAGGGCGGGGCGGGGTGCAGGCCCCCGCCCCGCGCCGCCTCAGTAGCGGTATTCCTCGTGCTTGAAGGGGCCGCTCACCGGCACGCCGATATACTCGGCCTGGGCGGGGGAGAGCTTGGTCAGCTTGGCGCCGACCTTGCCGAGATGCAGCGCCGCCACCTTCTCGTCCAGCTTCTTGGGCAGGGTGTAGACCTTGCACTCATAGGCCTTGGCGTTGGTCCACAGCTCGATCTGCGCCAGCACTTGGTTGGAGAAGCTGGCCGACATGACGAAGCTCGGGTGGCCCGTGGCGTTGCCCAGGTTCACCAGGCGGCCCTCGGACAGCACGATCAGGCGCTTGCCGTCGGGGAACACCACCTCGTCCACCTGCGGCTTCACGTTGTCCCACTGGAAGTTGCGCAGGGCGCCGATCTGGATCTCGGAGTCGAAGTGGCCGATGTTGCAGACGATGGCGCGGTGCTTCATCGCCCGCATGTGGTCGAGCGTGATGACGTCGATGTTGCCGGTGGCGGTGACGAAGATGTCGCCCTGCGGCGCGCCCTCCTCCATCGTCACGACCTCATAGCCTTCCATGGCGGCCTGCAGGGCGCAGATCGGGTCGGCCTCGGTCACCAGCACGCGGCAGCCGGCGTTGCGCAGGCTGGCGGCGGAGCCCTTGCCCACGTCGCCGAAGCCGGCGACGACGGCGACCTTGCCGGCCATCATCACGTCCGTGCCACGGCGGATGGCGTCCACCAGGCTCTCGCGGCAGCCATAGAGGTTGTCGAACTTCGACTTGGTGACGCTGTCGTTCACGTTGATGGCGGGAACCTTCAGCGTGCCCTTCTTCACCATGTCCCACAGGCGGTGCACGCCGGTGGTGGTCTCCTCGGACAGGCCGCGGATGCCGGGCAGCAGCTCGGGGTACTTGTCGTGGACCACGGTGGTGAGGTCACCGCCATCGTCCAGGATCATGTTGATCTCCCAGCCATCCGGGCCGCGGACGGTCTGGTCGATGCACCACCAGAACTCCTCCTCGGAGAGGCCCTTCCAGGCGAAGACCGGGATGCCGGCGGCGGCGATGGCGGCCGCCGCGTGGTCCTGGGTGGAGAAGATGTTGCAGGAGGACCAGCGGACCTCGGCGCCGAGCGCGGTCAGCGTCTCGATCAGCACGGCGGTCTGGATGGTCATGTGCAGCGAGCCGGCGATGCGCGCGCCCTTCAGCGGCTGGCTCGGGCCGTATTCGGCGCGCAGCGCCATCAGGCCGGGCATCTCGTCCTCGGCCATCGAGATCTCCTTCCGGCCCCAGGCGGCCAGCGAGATGTCCTTGACCTTGTAGTCGGTGAAGCCGGTGTTCGCGTCGGGCATGAGCTTTCTCCGCAGTTGGCGGGCGCGATAGCACAGCCACCCGGCGGCGGCCAGGGTAATGCGTAACATATAAGGATGGGTTTATGTGCCGCGGCGCAGGGCCGCGCCCGCCTATCCGTGGATCAGCAGGGACTCGACGAAGGTGGTCAGCAGGGCCGCGTTGTCACGCCCCGGCATGGCCCGCAGCACGCGCAGCGACTCGGCCTGCTCCACCGTCTCGCAGAAGCGGAGCATGGCGCCGTAGCCGCGCAGGCGCCCCTCCGTCATGTCGTGCACCATCAGCAGGGGCGGGTTGTCCGGGCAGGCCAGCAGGGCCGACAGGGCGCAGGCCACGCGGAACCGGCCATCGACGAAGACGAGGTCCGGCTTCTCCCCGCGCCGCGCCCACTCGGCCCAGGCGGTGCCGACATAGCGCGACCAGGTGCGGATGGTGGCGGGGTCGGAGGGCTTGCCCCAGGCGCCGACGGGCCCGATGCGCGCGTGCAGCACGCTCAGCCGCCTGCTGCGCCGCGCCGCCGCCATCTCCGGATGCCGGCGCACCGCCTGCACCCAGCGCTCGTCCGAATCGACCGCCACCAGCGTCTTGAAGCCGCTGCGCACCGCCTCCAGCGTCGAGCCGCCCAGGCCGAACTCGGAGTAGCGCTCATAGCCGCGCCCCAGCACGTCGCGGAACAGCGCCAGCTCCGCCTTGCTCATGTGCGGCAGGCCGATATTGACGCTCTCGCCGGCAGGAGGCGCCTCGTCCTCATCCCTCTCTGCCGGGGCGGCTTCGCTCATGGGTCGGCTCTCACTCACGTCCGGCCGCCGGCTCGCCGAAGTTCAGCACCAGCTCCTGGATCCGTTGCGGGTCGCCCTGCTCCATGACACGCCGCGCGAAACGGGCGCAATCGTCGATCTTCAGGGTGCGCACCATCTGCTTCACGCGCGGGATGGCGCTGGCGTTCATCGACAGCGAGCGCAGCCCGAGGCCGAGCAGCAGCGGCACCAGCCGCGGGTTGCCCGCCATCTCGCCGCAGACCGAGACCGGCATGCGCAGCCGCAGCGCCGCCTCGGTGGCGAACTGCACGAGGCGCAGCACGGCCGGGTGCAGCGGGTCGTAGAGATGCGCCACCTCCGCCTCGGCGCGGTCCACCGCCAGGGTGTACATGGCCAGGTCGTTGGTGCCGATGGCGAAGAAATCCGCCTCCAGCGCGATGGCATCCGCCGCCAGCGCGGCGCCCGGCGTCTCGATCATGGCGCCGAGCGGCGGCAGCTTCTCCGGCAGCGCCACGCCCTTGCGGCGCAGCCGGCGGATGACGCGCTCATAGATCTCGCGCGCCTGCGCCACCTCGGCCGGGATGGTCACCATCGGCAGCAGGATGCGCACCGGCCCCTGCGTCGCCACCCGCAGGATGGCGGCGAACTGCGACTCGAGCAGCTCGGGGCGCTTCAGCAGCATGCGGATGCCGCGCAGGCCGAGCGCCGGGTTGGGACCGCTGTGCCAGGGCTCCACGCCCTGGGCCAGCGCCTCCATGTCCTTCTCGCCGCCCCAGTCCAGCACGCGGATGGTCACGCCATCCCCCGCCATGGGGCCGACGATCTGGCTGTAGGCCTCGAACTGCGCGTCCTCGTCGGGGAGGTCCTCGCGGTTCATGAACAGGAACTCGGTGCGCAGCAGGCCGATGCCCTGCGCGCCGGCCTGGGCGATCAGCGGCAGCTCGGCCGGGATCTCCAGGTTGGCCTGCAGCTCCACCTCCTCGCCGTCGAGCGTGACGGAGGGCAGGCGACGCAGCTTGGAGAGGCGCGACTTCTCCTTGGCATAGGCGGCGAGCGATTCCTGCCCCACCTCCAGCGCGGCGGTGCCGGGGCGCAGCACGATGGTGCCGGCGGCGCCGTCCAGCACCGCCTCGTCGCCGCGCCGCGCCGCCTCGGTCAGCCCGGCGCAGCCCAGCACGGAGGGGATGCCGAGCGCGCGCAGCATGATGGCGGTGTGGCCATCCGAGCCGCCCTCCTCGGTCGCCACGCCGGCGATGCGCGAGGGGTCGAGCAGCGCCGCATCGGCCGGCGTCAGCTCCTCGGCCACCAGGATGGCGCCGGCGGGCACCTCCTTCAGGCTGCGGAAGGGGGTGGCGGTGAGGTTGCGCGTCAGGCGGCGGGCGATCTCGCGCACCTCGCCGGCGCGGCGCCTCAGCCCGGCCTTGTCGTCGTCCTTGGCGGCGAGGATGATGGCGGCGATGGCCTCCGCCTCGTCCTGCACCGCCGTCTCGGCCGCCAGCAGCTCCTCGCCGATGCGGCGGCGGGCGCCGCGCAGCAGCCGGCTCTCGCCCAGCATCATGGCGTAGGCGTCGAGCAGCGGCTCCAGCTCCTCCTGCGCCTCCTCGGGCAGCACGCCGAGCCGCGCCTTGAGCTTGGCCACCTGCTTGCGGCTGGCGGTGACGGCGGCGGCCAGGCGCTGCCGCTCCTCCTCCACCTGCGCGGCCACGATGGCGCGGCGCGGCGCCACGGTGGGCTCCTCGCTGGT
Organism: Teichococcus aestuarii; assembly: GCF_042651065.1. NCBI lineage: Bacteria > Pseudomonadati > Pseudomonadota > Alphaproteobacteria > Acetobacterales > Roseomonadaceae > Roseomonas > Teichococcus aestuarii. The sequence continues at coordinate 33,014 of NZ_JBHSCH010000044.1, read as the reverse complement.
GTCGTAGACCGCGCCGATGGCGACGCCGGGGCTGATCGGGATGCCCCGGACGGTCATCTCGCGCTGGCGGCGCGGGGCGCGGCGCGGCGCCTCGGCGGCCTTCGGCGCCTCGGGCTTCTCGGTTCTCTCTGTCTTCTCAGTCTTCATGGAAGCCGGCCTCGATCAGGCCGGCCACTGCGTCGAGAGCTTCCCTGGCATCCCACCCTTCGGCTTCCACCACGACCTCGCTGCCTTTGCCGGCACCCAGCATCATCAGCCCCATGATGGAGCATGCGGGCACCGCCTGACCATCGCGCGCGACGGTCACGCAGGCGGAAAATCGCTCGGCGAGGGAGACCAGCTTGGCCGCCGCCCGCGCGTGCAGGCCGCGGCTGTTGGTGATCCGCAGCACGCGCCGCAGCGCCATGGGGTTGCCGGAGGGCGCCGCGGCCGCCGCGGGCGCGGCGCGGAACATGTCGGACGGCGCATGGGCGGCGGCGGGGCGGGGGGAAAAGGTCACGTCGGCTTCCTTGACTGGGGTCCGGGGCGTCACGTCCCGGGGGTCATGCCCTGGCCCTGCTGCGCCATCTCGCCGGGGGGGGCGCAGCGGGCAGGGGTGGCACAGGCGATATAGTGACGCCCGGCGCGGATCGCATGCTCCACGGCGGGGCCCAGCGGCTCGGCCCCGCGCACGCGGGCGAGCTTGACCAGCAGCGGCAGGTTGACGCCGGCGATCACCTCGATCGCCCGCGTGCCGCTCTCGGACTGCGCCACGGCGGTGGCGAGGTTGGACGGCGTGCCACCGAACATGTCGGTCAGGATCACCACGCCGTCGCCCTGGTCAACCCCGTCGACGCAGCCGAGGATGCCGCGCTTGCAGTCCTCCATGTCGTCCTCCGGGCCGATGCAGACCGTCGCGACCTGCGTCTGCGGCCCGACGACATGCTCCATGGCCCGGCGGAACTCCTCAGCCAGGCGGCCATGGCTGACCAGTACCAGCCCGATCATCAGGGATACGCCATCATGCTGTGCAAGGAGGGGCCTCCCGACCCGGATATGTCGATGGCGCCTGGGCGCCGGTTGGGGCATCCTGCCCCGTGGATGGCGCGTTGGCGGCCGCGGCGTGGCGGCCGGCGGCATCCAGTTCGCGGTGGCTGAGGTCGACCCGCCAGCCCTGGGCGGTCAGATGCGCCGAGAGCAGTTCGGCCAGCAGCACGGAGCGATGCTTGCCCCCCGTGCAGCCGAGCGCGACGGTGAGGTATTTCTTGCCCTCTGCCGCGTAGCGAGGCAACAGCGGGTCCAGCAGCGCCGTCATGCGTTGCCAGAATGGGCCAAATTCGGCATCGGCCTTGATATAGGCAGCCACCGCCGCGTTGTGACCGGTGTGCGGCCGCAGCAGCGGGTCGTAATGCGGGTTGCGCAGGAAGCGCACGTCCAGCACCAGGTCCGCCTCGCGCGGCAGGCCGCGCGGATAGGCGAAGGACATCACCGAGACGGCCATGCCGTGCCCGTCCAGCACGCGGAAGCGCCGCTCCACCAGGCGGCGGAGGTCGGGCAGCGGCAGGTCGGTAGTGTCGATGACGAGATCGGCCGCGTCGCGCAGGCCGCCGAGCAGCGCCTCCTCCCGCGCGATGCCGTCCGCCACCCGGCTGCCGAGCGAGCCGCCCGGCGCCAGCGGGTGGCGCCGGCGCGTCTCGGAGAAGCGGCGCAGCAGCACCGGCGCCTCGGCGGTGACGTAGAGCAGCTGCGGGGCGATGCCGGCGCTCTCCCGCAGGCGTTGCAGCAGGCCGAGCAGCCCCTCCGAGTCGAAGCCGCGGGTGCGGGCGTCGACGCCGGCGGCGATGGGCATGGTGCCGCCCTCGCGCACCACCTCCTCCAGCACCGAGAGGGGCGGGTTGTCGATGCTCTCGAAGCCCAGATCCTCCAGCACCCGCAGAATCGAGCTTTTGCCGGCGCCGGAGAGGCCGGTCACCATCACCACCGGCCGGCTGGCGCTCATGCGGCAAAGGCCCCGGCGCGCTGGCGCAGCCGCGCCTGGGCGGCGGCGAGGGCCAGCTCCAGCTTGGCGGGGGTGGAGGCGTCGAAGGCGTGCAGCGAGAGCGCCGGCAGTTCGCCGCCGGGCGCCGCGAAGCCGCGCGGCTCCGGCAGGCGCGGGATGGCGGCGCGGGGGGCGAGGTCCACCACCAGCCGCAGCGGCGCCGCCCCGTGCGGCAGGCCCTGGAACAGGCCGACGCCGCGCACCTCCAGCAGCCCGGCCAACGGCGGCGGGGCGCTGGCGCGGGCACCTTCCGCCGTCTCCTCCAGCACCACCTGGTCATCGGCCACGAGCTGCCAGCCCCGCTGCATCAGGCGCAGGACGAGGTCGGATTTGCCGGACCCCGAGGGGCCGAGGAACAGCACGCCCGCCCCCTGGAATGCCACGCAGCTCCCGTGCAGCATCATCCGCCGGTGCCTCCCTGAAATCTGCTGAAATATGGCAGGATCGAGGCGGCTGTAAAAGACCGACCCGATTAGCACCTACGGTTGCGGTGGCGGCCCGGTTTCGGGTGCCCGCGCCGCCACTCCATTGCCGTCGCTCCAGCCCGGTGCCACGCTGCGGCGCCATGAGCGACTCCTCCCTGCCCGGACGGGCCCTGCCGCCCGATGCCGCCGCCATCCAGGCCGCCGCGGCCCGCATCGCCCCGCATATCCGCCGCACGCCGCTGCTGCGACTCGCCGCCGCCGATCTCGGCACGCCCTGCGACGTGACGCTGAAGCTGGAGCTGCTGCAGGCCGCCGGCTCCTTCAAGCCGCGCGGCGCCTTCAACCGCATGCTCTCCCACCCGCTGCCGGCGGCGGGGGTGATCGCCGCCTCGGGCGGCAACCACGGCGCGGCGGTGGCCTATGCCGCCCGCGCGCTCGGCGTGAAGGCGGAGATCTTCGTCCCCGAGATCACCGGCCCGGCCAAGCTGGCGCGCATCCGTGCCTATGGCGCCACGCTGGTGCAGGGCGGCGCCACCTACAACGAGGCGCGCGACGCCAGCGAGTCGCGCGCCGCCGGGACGGGCGCGCTGATCGTGCACGCCTACGACCAGCCCGAGGTGCTGGCCGGCCAGGGCACGCTGGCGATGGAGCTGGAGGAGGATGCGCCGGAGCTGACGCACATCCTGGTGGCCACCGGCGGCGGCGGGCTGATCGGCGGCATGGCCGCCTGGTATGGCGAGCGCGCCGAGGTGGTGAGCGTGGAGCCCGAGGGCTGCCCCACCCTGTTCACCGCGCTGCGCGAGGGCGCGCCGGTGCCCGCCCCGGTGGGCGGCGTGGCGGCCGACAGCCTGGGCGCGCGGCAGGTGGGCGGGCTGATGTTCGAGGTGGCGCGCCGCAACATCGGCACCGCGCTGCTGGTGCCGGATGCCGCCATCCTCGCCGCGCAGAAGGCGCTGTGGGATGTCTGCCGGCTGGTGGCCGAGCCGGGCGGCGCCACGGCGCTGGCGGCGCTGCTCTGCGGCGCCTTCGTGCCGCCGCCGGGCGCGCGGGTGGGCGTGGTGGTCTGCGGCGCCAACACCGACCCGGCCAGCCTGGCCTGATGGGCGGGGCACCACCCCCGGCGGCCACGATCCGCCCCGCCCGGGCGGCGGACCTGCCGGGGATGCTGGCGCTCTACCGCCACCTGAACCCGGAGGACCCGCCGCTGTCGCCGGAGGCCGCGGCCCCAGCCTGGGCGGCCCTGCTGGCCCGCGCCACCGTCTTCCTGGCGGAGGCGGAGGAATTTCCAGTGGCCTCCTGCACGCTGGTGGTGGTGCCGGAGCGTGCTGCGCGGGCTGCGGCCCTACGCGCTGGTGGAGAATGTCGTCACCCATGCCGGCTGGCGGCGGCGCGGCCTGGGCCACGCGGTGCTGCACGCCGCGCTGGCGGCGGCGCGGGCGGAGGGCTGCTACAAGGTGATGCTCGCCACCGGCTCGAAGGAGCCCGGCACGCTGCGCTTCTACGAGACGGCCGGCTTCGCCGCCGGCACCAAGACCTTCTTCGAGTGGCGCGACCTGCCGCCGCGCCACGGCGCCTGAGGCTGGGGCCGCCTCACCCCAGCGGCAGCCGCACCACGAAGCGCGCCCCCGTCACCCGGCCGGCCTCGTCGCGCTTGTTCTCGGCGCTGATGCGGCCGCCCAGCCCTTCCACGATCTGCCGGCTGATCGACAGGCCGAGGCCGGAATGCTGGCCGAACTCCTCGCCCTCCGGCCGCTCGCTGTAGAAGCGGGCGAAGATGCCCTCGAGCTTGGCCTCGGGGATGCCGGGGCCCTCATCCTCCACCATGAACTCCATCATCGCGCCGGTCGGGCGGGCGCGCATCGTCACGCGGCCATTGGGCGGCGAGAAGGAGAGGGCGTTGCCCAGCAGGTTGCGGATCACCTGCACCAGCCGCCCCTCGACGCCGCGCACCACCAGCGGGCCGGGCGCCATGTCCAGCTCCACCGACGGGCCGTCGGCGGCGCGGGTGGTGTTGTGCAGCTCGGCCAGCGCCGAGAGGATGGGGGCGATGTCCACCGGCTCCGAGGCGGTGCGGGAGAGCTCCGCATCGACGCGCGAGGAATCGGCGATGTCGGCGATGAGGCGATCCATCCGCACCGCGTCATCGGCGATGATGGCGAGCAGACGCTTCTGGTGCTCCGGGTTCTCGATGCGGCGCAGCGTCTCGATGGCGCTGCGCACGCTGGTCAGCGGGTTGCGCAGCTCGTGCGCCACGTCGGCGGCGAAACGCTCGTTCTGGTCGATGCGCGCCCACAGCGCGGTGGCGGAGGATTGCAGGTCCCGCGCCAGGATGCCGATCTCGTCGGAGCGCTCCATCAGCGGGGCGGGCACCGAGCCGGCGCGCCCCTTGCCCTGGCGCATCGCCGCCGCCGCGCCGGCCAGCGCCAGGATCGGCGAGGCGATGGTGCGGGCGAGGTAGAGCGAGGCCGCGACCGTCAGCACCAGCGCCAGCAGGAACAGGCCGAGCACCGAGGAGCGGATCTCCAGCAGGCGCTGGTCCACCTGCCGCGCCTCCCGCGTCAGCAGCACGATGCCGACGCTCTGGCTGCCGCGCCGCGCCGGCACGGCCACCGAGACCAGCAGCCGCCCCTCCCGAGTGCGGCGGATATAGGGGCGCACGCCGCCTTCCAGCGCCAGGCGCAGCTCCTCCCGCCGGTCGGGGCCGAGGGCGGGCTGCCAGTCGAAGGAGGGGGCATCGGGGCCGACATCGACGAACACGGCGTCGTCGGCGCTGCGCGGGCCGTAGACCGAGCGCGGCAGCAGGGCGAGGATGCGGTCGTACAGCCCGGCGATGGTGCCGGCGAAGGCGCTGCGCTGCTCCGGCGGCGGCAGCGGCTCGGTGACGATGGCGCCGCCCTGGCCCTCCCGCACCCGGCTGTCGGCCACCAGCAGGCCGGTGGTGTCGAACAGCTTGGCCTGGGTGTTGGGGCTGGGCTCCACCAGGCGGCGCAGCAGGGGGCGGGCGGTGTCGGGCACCAGCACGGCGCGGTCGTCCTGGATCCGCACCGCCGCCTCGGCGATGCCGCCGGCATAGATGCGCGCCTGGGTGCGCAGCGCCTCCACCTCGGCCGAGAGCAGGCCGTTCTGGTACTGGTCGAGGTAGAGCAGCGCCGCCGCCAGCAGCGCCGGCGCCATGATGTTCAGCAGCAGGATCCGGCGCAGCAGCGGCGAGACCCGCCGCCGCGCGGCGCGCGGCGCCTGGAGGCGGGGCGGGGCGGGCAGGGCGGCGGTGCCGCCGGGAGGGCCGCTGGCGTCGGGCAAGGATCAGGCTTCCTTGTAGCGGTAGCCGATGCCGTAGAGGGTCTCGATCATCGAGAAGTCGTCGTCCACGGCGCGGAACTTCTTGCGCACCCGCTTCACGTGGCTGTCGATGGTGCGGTCGTCCACGTAGATCGCCTCGCCATAGGCGGCGTCGATCAGCTGGTCGCGGTTCTTCACCATGCCCGGGCGCTGCGCCAGCGCCTTCACCAGCAGGAACTCCGTGACGGTGAGCTGCACCTGTTCGCCCTTCCAGAGGCAGGTGTGCTTGGTCTCGTCCAGCGTCAGGTCGCCGCGGGTGATGACGCCGGAGGGCGGCGCGCCGCTGCCCTCGGCGCGGCTGGCCTCGTTGCGGCGCAGCAGGGCGCGGATGCGCTCCAGCAGCAGGCGCTGGCTGAAGGGCTTGGTGATGTAGTCGTCGGCGCCGAGGCGCAGCCCCATCAGCTGGTCCAGCTCCTCGTCCTTCGAGGTGAGGAAGATCACCGGCATCGAGGAGCGCTGGCGCAGCCGCTGCAGCAGCTCCATCCCGTCCATGCGGGGCATCTTGATGTCCAGCACCGCGAGGTCCGCCGGGCGGGAGAGCAGGCCCTGCAGGGCGCTCTCGCCATCGGTGTAGGTGCGCACCTGGAAGCCCTCCTGCTCCAGCGTCATGGAGACCGAGGTGAGGATGTTGCGGTCGTCATCGACCAGGGCGATCGTGGCGGGCATGTGGTCTGGCTCCTGCGGCCTCCCGTGTCGAGGCATTGTCCCTGCGGATGCGGCCGGGATGCGCCGGGATTGTGGCACGGGCCGGGCCGCCGCATGCGCATTAGGAGGCGAGGGGGATGAACGACAAGCCCGAAGCCGCGCGCGCCGCCGCCATCCGGCAGGCGCGGGCGCTGCTGCGCGGGGCGCGGAGCGCGACTCTGGCGACGCAGCAGGAGGGCCAGCCCTTCGCCAGCCTCGTCACGCCCGCCATGGCGCCGGATCTTTCGGTGCTGCTCTGGCTCTCCGGCCTGTCCGAGCACACGCGGCAGTTGTCGCGCGAGCCGCGCTGCGCGCTGATGGTGCAGGGCCGGGTCGAGGGTGCCAACCCCCAGACCGCGCCTCGCGCAACTGTGACGGGGCTGGTGGAGCGCGTCTCGGGGGATGAGACGGCCGCCCTGAAGGCGCGCTGGCTGGCTTTGCACCCCTACGCGGCGCTCTACGCCGGCTTCGCCGACTTCGCGCTCTGGCGCATCCGGCCGCAGGCGGCGCTGCTGGTGGGGGGCTTCGCGGCGGCCACGCGGCTGCGCGGCAGCGAGTTGCGGCCCAGCCCCGCGGCGGTGGCGGCGATTGCCGCGGCAGAAGCCGGGATCTGCGCGCACATGAACGAGGACCATACCGAAGTCGTTGAAATCATTGCCGTCCATTTGTGCGGCGGGGAGGCTGGGCCGTGGCGCATGGTGGCCGCCGACGTGGATGGCTGCGACCTGGCGCTGGGGGAGCGCGTGTGCCGCCACGACTTCCCGGAACCCGTGGCGGACCTTGCCGGAATGCGCGCGGCGCTGGTGGAGGCCGCCCGGCGGGGGCGCGTGGCACGAGGCCAGCAGGCAGGAAACGGGTCGTGATCTTGTCATATAATATGACGACAACACTTACATTGACCAATTGCTAGGCAAGCTTCTAGGTTCTCTCCACCACCCGGTTCGCAGAGCATGTGGCACGCGGTTGTGCGGGATGCCGCGCGGCCCGGGGGCCTTCAATGGCTACTGCCCCACGGATCTTCCGCTGGAGGAAAAGCGCCTTGATCTTGGAGAATGCTGCCAGATGACAGCGTCGAACCCCGCCCTGGAGGCTCTCGCCGGCACCGGCGTGACCGCCACCCCCGAGGTCCATGCCAACCTGACCGCCGCCGGGCTGTACGCCCAGGCGCTGCGCCGCGGCGAGGGCCGGCTCTCGGCGGATGGTGCCTTCATCGCGGTGACGGGCCAGCACACCGGCCGCTCGGTGCAGGACAAGTTCGTGGCCGACGACCCCGAGGTGACCAGCGAGATCTGGTGGGGCAAGGTCAACCAGAAGCTGGACCCCGCCAAGTTCGAGGCTTTCACCGCCGATGCGCGCGCCTGGCTCGGCAGCCGGGAGGAGCTGTTCACGCAGGACCTCTACGCCGGCGCCGACCCGGAGCACCGCATCCGCGTGCGGCTGGTGACGACGAATGCCTGGCACGCGCTGTTCGCGCGCAACATGTTCATCCGCCCGCCGGTCGAGGAACTGGCCTCCTTCACGCCGGACTTCACCATCCTGCACGCGCCGGAGATGGAGGCGAAGCCGGAGCATGGCGGCCGCGCCGGCTCCACCACGCTGATCGCGCTCTCCTTCGCCAAGAAGGTGATCTGCATCGCCGGCACCAGCTACGCGGGCGAGATCAAGAAGAGCATCTTCACGGTCATGAACTGGCTGCTGCCGGCCAAGGGCGTGCTGCCGATGCACTGCTCCGCCAATGTCGGCAAGGCGGGCGACACGGCGCTGTTCTTCGGCCTCTCCGGCACCGGCAAGACCACCCTCTCCTCCGACCCCGAGCGCGCGCTGATCGGCGATGACGAGCATGGCTGGTCGGACAAGGGCGTCTTCAACTTCGAGGGCGGCTGCTACGCCAAGGTCATCAAGCTCAGCCAGGAGGCTGAGCCGCAGATCTGGAACGCCTCGCACCGCTTCGGCGCTGTGCTGGAGAACGTGGTGGCCGATGAGCGCGGCAACCTCGACCTCGACAATGGCTCGCTGACCGAGAACACCCGCTCCTGCTACCCGATCGAGTTCATCCCCGGCACCGCGCCGGGCGGGCAGGCCGGGCTGCCGAAGAACGTGGTGATGCTGACGGCCGACGCCTTCGGCGTGCTGCCGCCGATCGCCAGGCTGACGCCGGCGCAGGCCATGTACCACTTCATGTCCGGCTACACCGCCAAGGTGGCGGGCACCGAGAAGGGCCTGGGCAAGGAGCCGCAGGCCACCTTCTCCACCTGCTTCGGCGCGCCCTTCCTGCCGCGCCACCCCGAGGTGTACGGCAAGATGCTGGCCGAGCTGATCGCCAAGCACGGCGCGCAGGTGTGGCTGGTGAACACCGGCTGGACCGGCGGCAGCTACGGCACCGGCCACCGCATGAGCATCAAGCACACCCGCGCCCTGCTGCGCGCGGCGCTGGACGGCTCCCTGGCCCAGGCGAAGTTCGAGACCGACCCGTTCTTCGGCCTCGCCGTGCCGCAGGACGTGCCGGGCGTGCCGGCCGAGGTGCTGAACCCGCGCGAATCCTGGGCCGACAAGGCGGCCTACGACAAGACCGCGGCGCACCTCGTCTCGCTGTTCGAGAAGAACTTCGAGACCTTCGCCGGCACGGTGAGCGACGAGGTGAAGGCGGCGGCGCTGCGCGCGGCGGCCTGAACCTGCCGATGTGAGCCTGCCGATGTGAGCCTGGCAATGTGAGCCTGGCGAACCGACAGGGCGGAAGGGGCGGGGGAAGCGATTCCCCCGCCCTTCGTCTTTTCCGGCTGCGCCCCGGCCCGGCTTCTCCCGGGCCCGGAATGCCGGCTCAGGCCAGGGCCTTGTCCCATTTCTCCGCCACCAGGGCATGGCCATAGGCCTGCTCCGGCACGCTCTCCCGCAGGCTCCAGCCCGCCGCGGCGTAGAGGCCGCGCGCCTCCGTCAGGCAGGAATAGGTCCACAGCACCATCGCGCGGTGGCCGGCGGCACGGGCGAAGGCCTCGGCCTCCCCGAGCAGGCGGCGGCCCAGCCCCTGGCCGCGCGCGGCCGGCTCCAGCAGCAGCAGCCGCAGCTTGGCGACGCCCGGCGCCTCCGCCACCACCGCCACGGAGCCCAGGAACTGCGCGCCCCGCTCGGCCACCCAGATGCGCTCCCGCGCCGCGTCGAAGCGCGCCAGCATCTCCGCCACGATGCCGGCCACCGCCCCCTCGAAGCGGATGTCCCAGCCCCGCTCCTCGGCATAGAGCGCGGCGTGGCGGGCGATGATGGTCCCGAGATCCCCCGGCCGGTGCGGGCGTAGCGTGACGGGCAGTGCCTCCTCCGGCTCCAGCTGCGCCAGGATCTCGGCCATGGCGGCCAGCAGGCGCGGGCGGTCGGCGGCGGGGCGGGCGGCCAGCAGGGCGGTGGCCCGGGCGTCGGCGGCGGTGTCCAGCGCGGCGAAGCCCGCCAGGCCGCCGGGCGTCAGGAACAGCCGGTGCTGCCGCCCATCCGCCGGGTCGGGGCGGCGCTCCAGCCAGCCGCGTGCCTGCAGGCGGCGCAGCAGGCGGGAGAGGTAGCCATCGTCCAGCCCCAGCCGGGCCGCGAGCGCGGCGGCGGCGCTGCCGGGCTGCTGCGCCAGCTCATAGACCAGGCGCGCCTCGGCCAGGGGCAGGTCGCCGCCGGGCAGCGGGCCGAGCGCCTGCGCCTGCCGCGTGACGGCGCGGTGGAAGCGGCGGATGAGGGTCTCGGGCAACATGCCTGATAGAGGCAGGAATATGCCTGCCTTTGTCAAGCATTCCGGAGGGAGGAGATATCCTGGCCTTGGCGGGCCGGCGGCCGCCCGGCGCCGGGAATCCCGGCCCGCATGCCGCTCCGTGGCAGGGGCGGGCGGGCGGCGCCGTGATTTTTCCGTAGCATCCGGCCCGCCGACCGTTCATAACCCGGCGCGGGCCGCCCCACCGGGCCGGCCCGGACCCGCGAGCGTGCGGGAAAGAACAGCGGCTGCGCCAGGCGCGACCCCATCCGTTTCGAGGGGCGTGGCGGCGTTTCCGGCCACATGGTGCGTCCCGCGGTTCCGCCGTGCGGCCACCCCATGCCGCCCGAGACGCCGAGAGCCTTCCATGGGGAAGGCGGAGACCTGGTCTGGCACTGCAATTCCCGCATCGCTCTTTCGGCACTCCGCCACGGCCATGGGCCCGGGCGGGGAGAGGCAGGACCCGCAGCCATCCATGCGCGGGCCGCGATGCTAAGGACGATCCATGTTCGACAACTACTTCCGCAAGGACATCGCCTGGGGCGGTAAGACGCTCACCCTGGAGACGGGCAAGGTCGCCCGCCAGGCGGACGGGGCGGTGATGGCGCGCCTCGGCGACACCATCGTGCTCTGCACCGTGGTCGGCGCGCGCAGCGTGAAGCCGGGGCAGGATTTCTTCCCGCTCACCGTGAACTACCAGGAGAAGGCCTTCGCGGCGGGCAAGATCCCGGGCGGCTTCTTCAAGCGCGAGGGGCGCCCCTCCGAGGCGGAGACGCTGATCTCCCGCCTGATCGACCGCCCGATCCGCCCGCTCTTCCCCGAGGGCTTCCGCAACGAGGTGCAGGTCATCGCGACGGTGCTGTCGCATGACATGGAGAACAGCCCGGACATCGTGGCGCTGGTCGGCTGCTCGGCCGCGCTGACGCTCTCCGGCATCCCGTTCTTCGGCCCTGTCGGCGCGGCCCGCGTGGGCCTGATCGAGGGCGCCTACGTCCTCAACCCGACGCTGGAGCAGATGAAGTCCTCCAAGCTCGACCTCGTGCTCGCCGGCACCGCCGAGGGCGTGCTGATGGTCGAGTCCGAGGCGCATGAGCTGTCCGAGGACGACATGCTGGGCGCCGTGACCTTCGGCCACAAGGGCTTCCAGCCGGTGATCGAGGGCATCATCGAGCTGGCCGAGCGCGCCGCCAAGGAGCCCTGGGACCTGCCGGAGGAATCGGCCGAGACCGCCGCTCTGAAGCAGAAGCTGGCCTCCCTGGGCTCCGCCCCGATCGGCGAGGCCTACAAGGAGACCCAGAAGCTCCTCCGCCAGAAGAAGGTGGGCGAGGCCAAGAAGGCGATCCTGGCGCAGCTCTCCGAGACGGAGGCCGAGGCCGCCAAGGGCCTGCTGAAGGAGCTGGAGGCGACGGTGGTGCGCGACGCCATCCTCGACACCGGCATCCGCATCGACGGCCGCGACACCAAGACCGTGCGCCCGATCGTGGCCGAGGTCGGCGTGCTGCCGCGCGCCCATGGCTCGGCGCTGTTCACCCGCGGCGAGACGCAGGCCTTCTGCGTGGCGACCCTCGGCACCGGCCAGGACGAGCAGATCATCGACCAGCTCGCGGGCGAGTACCGCGAGAACTTCATGCTGCACTACAACTTCCCGCCCTACTCGGTGAACGAGACGGGCCGGATGGGCAGCCCCGGCCGCCGCGAGATCGGCCATGGCAAGCTGGCCTGGCGCGCCATCAAGCCGCTGCTGCCGGAGAAGTCCACCTTCCCCTACACGATGCGCGTGGTCTCCGAGATCACCGAGTCGAACGGCTCCTCCTCGATGGCCACCGTCTGCGGCACCTCGCTGTCGCTGATGGATGCGGGCGTGCCGCTGAAGCGCCCCTGCGCCGGCATCGCCATGGGCCTGATCAAGGAGGAGCGCGGCTTCGCCGTCCTCTCCGACATCCTGGGCGACGAGGACCACCTCGGCGACATGGACTTCAAGGTGGCCGGCACGGAGGAGGGCATCACCTCCCTCCAGATGGACATCAAGATCACCTCGATCACGCCCGAGATCATGCGCATCGCGCTGGAGCAGGCCAAGGGCGGCCGGCTGCACATCCTGGGCGAGATGGCCAAGGGCCTGACCGGCGCCCGCACGGACGTCGCCTCCAACGCCCCGAAGATCACCGTGATCAACGTGCCGAAGGACAAGATCCGCGAAGTCATCGGCACCGGCGGCAAGGTGATCCGCGACATCGTCGAGACCACCGGCACCAAGATCGACATCGAGGATGACGGCACGATCAAGATCGCGTCGACCAGCCCCGAGGCGACCCAGGCGGCGATCGACCGCATCCGCGGCATCACCGCCGAGCCCGAGATCGGCGTGATCTACAACGGCACCGTGGTGAAGACCGCCGAGTTCGGCGCCTTCGTCAACTTCCTCGGCGCCAAGGACGGGCTGGTCCACATCTCCGAGCTGGCCAATGAGCGCGTCAGCAAGACCACCGACATCGTCAAGCAGGGCGACAAGGTGAAGGTGAAGGTGCTGGGCTTCGACGACCGCGGCAAGGTGAAGTTGTCCATGCGGGTTGTCGATCAGGCCACGGGTGCCGACATCAGCGATCAGGTCGGTGCCCGCCGTCCGCGTGACGAGGGCGAGGCCGAGGGCAATGGCGAGGGCCGGCAGGAGCGCCGCGAGCGCCGCCCCCGCCGCGACTGAGGGCCGGTCCGGTTCCCCCTCTTGCGCGCAACGGCCGCCGGCCGTTGCGCGTTTTCAAACGCCGGGGCTGCGAAAGCGCCCCCGGCGCGCTATATGACGATATCGTGATAAACAGCTTCTGGGACGGTAGGCTGCGGTGAAGGCGATCAACGCGATCCGGATGGGCGGTGTGGACGTGCTTCCGCTGGTGGAAGGCGGCAAGGGCGTGGCCGTGTCCACGGGAGCTTCCTGCGGGGAATGGGCGGGCGCCGGTGGCGTCGGCACCTTCTCCGGCGTGAATGCCGACAGCTACGATGCCGAAGGCAACGTCATCCGGCAGGTCTATCATGGCCGCACCCGGCGCGACCGGCACGAGGAACTCGTGGCCTACGGCATCTCGGGTGGCATCACCCAGGCGCGCGAGGCCTATGAGCGCTCGAACGGCCAGGGCCGCATCCACATCAACGTGCTGTGGGAGATGGGCGGCGCCGAGCGCGTGCTGCGCGGCGTGCTGGAAGGCGCGCGGGGGCTGATCAACGGCGTCACCTGCGGCGCCGGCATGCCCTACAAGCTGGCCGACATCGCCCGCGAGTTCGGCGTGTTCTACTACCCCATCGTCTCCTCCGGCCGGGCCTTCGCGGCGCTGTGGAAGCGCAGCTACTCCAAGGCGGCCGAGCTGCTGGGCGGCGTGGTCTACGAGGACCCCTGGCTGGCCGGCGGCCATAACGGCCTCTCCAACTCCGAGGACCCGAACAAGCCCGAGGCGCCCTATGCCCGCGTGCTGAAGCTGCGCGAGCAGATGCGTGCCTTCGGCCTGGGCGACGTGCCGATCATCATGGCGGGCGGCGTCTGGTGGCTGGAGGAGTGGGAGGACTGGATCGACAATCCGGAGCTCGGCCCCATCGCCTTCCAGTTCGGCACCCGTCCGCTGCTGACCAAGGAAAGCCCGATCAGCGAGGCCTGGAAGCAGCGCCTGCTGACGCTGAAGCCTGGCGACGTGCTGCTGCAGCCCTTCTCGCCGACCGGCTTCTACTCCTCCGCCGTCCGCAACGACTTCCTGCGCGACCTCGAGGCGCGCAACGAGCGGCAGGTGGCGATCAGCCCCGAGCCGGTGGGCGAGCACACCGCCGAATACGGCGTGGGCCCGCGCAAGCGCCTCGTCTGGCTGGCGCCGGGCGACCTGGAGCGCGTGCACCACTGGGAGGCGCAGGGCTACACCGAGGCGCTGCGCACGCCGGACAACACGCTGGTCTTCGTGACGCCCGGGAACGCCCGCGAGATCCTGAAGGACCAGACGGACTGCATGGGCTGCCTCAGCCACTGCCGCTTCTCCAACTGGACGCAGCACGGGCCGGACTACAGCAACGGCAAGAAGGCCGACCCGCGCAGCTTCTGCATCCAGAAGACGCTGCAGGACATCGCGCATGACGGCGAGATCGAGCACAACCTGATGTTCGCCGGCCACAACGCCTATCGCTTCGGGCAGGACCCGTTCTACTCGAACGGCTTCATCCCCACCGTGCGGCAGCTGGTCGAGCGGATCATGTCCGGCCGCTGAGAAGGCAGTTCACCACCTTGTTACTGCGCTCCCGCCTGTGCGGGAGCGCAATCCTTTCGCGGCCGGAAGCATAATGCCGCTTCCGTTCCGTATGAGGCAGGGGAAGCTGCTGTGCCGAAGCTGATCGAATCCATCCTGAGCCACCCGCTGGTCGAGATCCTGGCCAGGGTGGTGCTCTGCTTTCCCTTCTGGGGCAGCGGGCTCAGCAAGCTGCTGGACTTTCAGGGCGGCGTCGCCGAGATGGCGCATTTCGGCCTGAACCCGCCGGTGCTGTTCAACATCCTCGTCGTCATCACCCAGCTCGGCGGTTCGGCGCTGGTCATCCTCAACCGCTGGACCTGGCTCGGCGCCGGGGCGCTGGGCGTGTTCACGGCGCTGACCATCCCCCTGGTGCATCATTTCTGGCTTCTGGAGGGAGAGCGGGCCATCATTGCCTTCCACACCGCGGGCGAGCATGTCGGCATGATCGGCGCGCTGGTGGTGGTCTCCATCCTGGCCGTGCGGCCGCGCAGCCGTTCCTCCTCCTCCTCCCGCATGGCGGCCCTTCCCGCCGAGTGAGTGCCCTCCGCCTGATGCCGCCGACCCGCACCGCAGCCCTGCCCGCCCCGTTGCCTCGGCCCTAGACGTCCCGCATGGCACTTCTCCCCTGGGATGCCGCCGGCTACGCCGCGTGGCTGGAGCGCCACGGCCGTCTCACCGGGGCCGACCGGCAGGCGATCGCGGCGCAGGTCGCGCGCATGGGGGAGCGTCCGCGCTTCCTGCTGGTGCCGCTGCTGCGCGCCGGAGAGAGCCCCGCCGACTGGGCGGAGACGCTGCGCGGCGCGCTGTCCCAGCTCTACCCGGAATGGCGCCTCTGCCTGCCCGGCGCGGCCTGGCTGGAAGGGCTGCCGGAACCCCCGCCGCGGCCGGAGCAGGTGCTGGCCGTGCCCCTGCCTGCCGCCGCCGAGGCGCTGCCCGCCGCTTTCCTGCAGGCCGCGCTGGCGGCGGCGGAGGATGACGAAGCCTTCGTGCTGCCGCTTCCGCGCGGCGCGGTGCTGGACGAGACGGCGCTGCACGAATTCGCGCTGCTGCGGCTGCGCCACCCCGACAGCGCCCTGCTCTATGCCGACGAGGATTGCCTGGATGCGGCGGGGCGCCGCGTCTCTCCCCGCTTCAAGACGGGCTTCGACCCGGAGCTGATGCTGGCGCGCGACGCGCTGGGCCTGCCGCTGGCCTTCCGGCTTCCGCTGCTGCGGGGCCTGGGCGGGCTGCGGCGCGAGGCCGGCCCGCTGGGCGTCGCCCTGCACGATCTGGCGCTGCGGGCCATGCGGCGCGTGCCGCAGGAGCAGATCCGGCATGTGCCGGCGGTTCTCTGCCACCGCCGCCTGCCGGAGGACGCCCCGACGGAATGGGAGGGCGAGGCCGCCCGGCGCGTGGTGCGGGAGCATCTCGCCGCCTGCGGCCACCCGGCGGCGCGCCTGCGCCCCGTGCCGCAGGCGCCGCAATGGTGCGCGGTGGACTGGCCGCTGCCCGCGCGGCCGCCGCTGGTCTCCGTCATCATCCCGACGCGCGACGGCGCCGGCCTGCTGGCCCGCAGCGCCGATGCCGTGCTGCGCCGCACGGACTATCCTGCCCTCGAGCTGCTGATCGTCGACAATGGCAGCACCGGGGCCGAGGCCCTGGCGCTGCTGGCGCGGCTGCGCCAGGACCCGCGCGTGCGCGTGCTGGATGCCCCCGGCCCGTTCAACTACGCCGCGCTGAACAACGCGGCGGCGGCGGCGGCGCGCGGCGAGGTGCTGCTGCTGCTGAACAACGACACCGATGTCTATGAGCCCGGCTGGCTGCGCGCCATGGTGGCGCAGGCGCTGCGGCCCGAGGTGGGCGCGGTGGGGGCCAAGCTGGTCTATGCCGATGGCCGCCTGCAGCATGGCGGCGTGGTGCTCAGCCCGGGGCCGATGCTGGCGCACCAGCTCCGCCTCGCGGAGCCGGAGGAGACCGGGCCGCAGGGCGAGCTGATCCTGGCGCGCTCGGTGCTGGCGGTGACCGGCGCCTGCCTGGCCATCCGGCGGCAGCTCTATCTGGCGATGGGCGGCCTGGATGCCGGGGCGCTGCGCGTCGCCTTCAACGACATCGACCTCTGCCTGCGGCTGGGCAGCGAGGGCTACCGCATCGTCTGGACGCCCGAGGCGACGCTGATGCACCTCGAATCCGTCTCGCGCGGGGACGATGCGAGCGACCCGGAGCGCCATGCGCGCTTCCTGCGGGAGCTGGGCGTCATCCAGTCCCGCTGGGCCGTCGAGCTGGCGCGCGACCCCTACCACAATCCCAATCTGCTGTTCTCCTGGCAGGGCAGCGGGCTGGCCTCGCCACCTAGACGCTCCCGGCCGTGGCTGGCATAGCGAACCCGTTTACCTCCCTGGCCGCACGGCTGCCGCACAAGGCCGCCGGTGGGGCCGCCGCTGGGGCCGCCGCAAGGTCCGCTGCGGCGGCCGAAGCGGCTCCCAGGGCATCATCCGGAGTAGATTGATGGACAACCGAACGCCCGGCACTGCTGGAGCGCGTGGGGGTCACGAGGCCGCCCCGCTGGCTGCCCCGCTGGCTGCCCAGCTGGCTGCGCTGACGGATCCTTCCCTGGATCCGCTGTTCTGGCAGGCGGAGCGGATCGGCGAGGCGAGCGCCTGGTGGCAGCACGTGCCCTTCGCGCACTGGCTGGTCCGGCAGGCGGCGCCGCGCAGCCTGGTGGAGCTGGGCGCGCGCGACGGCATATCCTACTCGGCCTTCTGCCATGCGGTGCAGCGCGGCGGCCTGCCCACGCGCTGCTGGGCCGTGCAGCGCGAGGAGGGGGACCAGGGCGCCACCCCCTGCGGCGGCGCGGAACGCGGGAATTTCCGCAGCTTCCACGATGCGCGCTTCCTGGCGTTCTCCGGCCTGCTGCGGATGGCGGCCGACGCGGCGCTGCCGCGCTTCGCGGACCGCTCCATCGACCTGCTGCACATCGACGGGCTGCGCACCCAGGAGGCGGCGCGCCACGATTTCGAGGCCTGGCTGCCGAAGATGTCGGAACGCGGCGTGGTGCTGCTGCACGGCACCAACGTGCTGGAGGAGGAGGATGCCGGCGTCTGGCGCCTGTGGGCCGAGCTGCGCGGGCGGTACCCCGCCTTCGAGTTCCTGCACGGAGGGGGGCTTGGCGTGCTGTGCGTGGGCGAGGCGCCGCCGCCGGCGGTGCTGGCGCTGACCGCGCTGGCCGACCCGGCCGAGACGGCCCGGCTGCGTGGCCGCTTCGCCTGGCTGGGCGAGCGCTGGGAGGCCGAGACGCGGGAGCGGCTGGCGACGGAAGCGCGGCACGAGGCCGAGCGGCAGGCCGCGGCGCTCGAATCCCGCCGCGCCCAGGCCGTGCAGCGCGCCGAGGCGGCGCGGGCCGAGCTGGAGGCGGAACGTGACCGCGCGGAGCAGCGGACGGAGGCGGCGCGGTCGGCCTCCATGACCGCCGCCTTCAGCCATGTGGAGGCGGCGCAGGCCGAGCTGGAGGCCGCCCGCCGCAAGGCGGAGCAGGACGCCGCCGCGCGGGAGCAGCTGCTCTCCCGGCTGCTGCGGGCCGAGGGCGAGCTGCACGCCACCCAGGCCAGCCTGCGCCTGCTGACGCAATCCACGCTCTGGCGTGCCGCCGCGCCGCTGCGCAGCGCCGCCGGGCGGCTGCCGCCCGGCATGCGGCGCGGCGTGCGCGGCGCGATGAAGCTCGCCTGGTGGTCGGCCACGCTGCAGCTGCCGCGCAAGCTGCGGGAGCGGCGGGAGATCATCGCGGCGCTGGCCGCCATGCCGCAGCCGGCGCCGGCTGCGTCCGCGCAGGCCCTGGCGTTCACCGCCCCCACCGCCTCGCAGGGCGCCGCCCTGGCCGACCTCAGCGGCATGGGCGCGCTGCGCGTGGTCTGCATCTCGGGCGAGGCCAGCACGCCCGGCCATCTCTACCGCGTCGAGCGTCCCGCCGCCGCCGCCCGCCGCGCCGGCGCGCAGGTCTGGGTGGTGCGGATGGAGGATATCGAGGCCAGCCTGGCCGAGATCGGCATGGCGCAGGTGCTGTGGATGTGGCGCGTGCCGCTGAACGAGGCGGTGGCGCTGGCCATCTCCACCGCGCGCCGCAACGGCGCCCGCGTGGTGTTCGACGTGGACGACCTGCTGATCGACCCGCGCCTGGCGCGCTCCGACAAGATCGACGGCATCCGCAGCCAGAAGCTGCCGGAGGAGATGGTCGCCAACCATTTCCACCAGGCGCGGCAGGCGATGCTGGCCTCCGACCTCTGCACCACCAGCACCGAGGAGCTGGCCTGGCACATGCGCGACGCCGGCATGCCGGTGCGCGTATTGCCCAACGGCTTCGACCACGACACGCTGGCCGTCTCCCGCCGCGCCGCCCGGCACTGGGCGAAGGAGCGGGACGGGCTGCTGCGCATCGGCTACGCCTCCGGCTCGCGCACGCACCAGAAGGACTTCAAGCAGTGCGCCGCCGCGGTGGCCGGGGCGCTGCGCCGCTTCCCCGAGGCGCGGCTGGTGCTGTTCCGCTTCGCCCAGAACATCCCGACCATGGAAGGCACGCCGACGCTGGACGTGGAGGAGTTCCCCGAGCTGGCGGGCCTCGAGGACCGCATTGAGTGGCGGCCCATGGTGCCGCTGCCGCGGCTGCCCGAGGAGGTGGCGCGCTTCGACGTCAACCTCGCGCCGCTCGAGGTCGGCAACGACTTCTGCGAGGCGAAGAGCGAGCTGAAGTATTTCGAGGCGGCGCTGGTGGACGTTCCCACCATCGCCTCGCCCACCGGCCCCTACCGGCGCGCCATGAAGCATGGCGAGACCGGCTACCTGGCCGGCACGCCGGAGGAATGGTCCTCGGCGCTCGAGGCCCTGCTGGGCGATGCCGCGCTGCGCCGCCGCATGGCCGCCGCGGCGCAGCGCGACGTGCTCTGGGCCTATGGCCCCGAGCAGCGCAACGCGGCCGTGGCGGATGTGCTGGAGATGCTGCGCGGCGGGCGCTCCGCCGCCCTGGCCTTCCGCCGCAGCTGCGAGCCGCTGCCGCTGCCCGTCGCCCCCGCCGTGCCGGAGCACGAGGTGGTGTACGAGCACGATGCGCTGGGCGCCGCCGCCGTCACCGTCATCGTGCCGCTCTACAACTATGCCCGGCACGTCGCGGAGGCGCTGGACAGCGTGGTGGCGCAGACCCTGCGGCCGCTCGACCTGGTGATCGTCGACGATGCCTCGACGGATGATTCGCGGGCCGTGGCGCTGCGCTGGGCGGCGGCCAATGCCGGCCGCTTCAACCGCCTGGTGGTGGCGCGCAACCTGAAGAATGCGGGGCTGGGCCTGACCCGCAACGTGGCCTTCACCCTGGCCGAGACCCCCTGGGTGCTGCCGCTGGACGCCGACAACCGCCTGCTGCCCGATTGCGCCGCCGCCTGCCTGCGCACCGCCGATGCCTCGGGGGCCGCCTTCGCCTACCCCATCATCCGCAAGTTTGGCGATGGCGAGGGGGTGATGAACCTGCCGCCCTACGACCCGGTGCGGATGGCCAACGGCAACTACATCGACGCCATGGCGCTGATCTCGCGCGCCGCCTGGAACTGGGTGGGCGGCTACGACCACATCCCCGGCGGCTGGGAGGATTTCGACTTCTGGTGCCGCCTCATGGAGCGTGGCCTGCATGGCGAGCAGGTGCCCGGCGAGCCGCTGGCCGAGTACCGCGTGCACCACACCTCGATGATCAACACCGCCAACAGCTCCACCGCCCGGGTCGAGGCGATGATCGCCGAGCTGACGCGGCGGCACCCCTGGCTGACCATCATCTGGCCGCTGAAGGTGCCGCGCCCGAAGGCCTGACGGGGAAGCGGCGAGGGGGAGCGGCGAGGGGCCGGGGAAGGGCGTTCCCCGGCCTCCGCTCAGGGTGGCGTCATCAGCCCCACCACCGCGCCTGTCATGCAGCAGGCGAGCGTGCCGGCGGCCAGCGCCGGCAGGCCGAGGCGCAGGATGTCCGCCTTCCGCTCCGGGCACATCGCCGTCATGCCGCCGAGCATGATGCCGACCGAGCCGAGATTGGCGAAGCCGCACAGCGCGTAGGTGAGGATCAGCCGGCTGCGCGTGTCGAGCCCGAGGCCGCCGCCGGTGGCGAGGTCGAGATAGGCGACGAATTCGTTCACCACCAGCCGCACGCCGAGGCTGGTGCCGACGGTGGCGAGGTGCTCCGGAGGCACCCCCATCAGCCAGGCGACGGGGCGGAAGCCCAGCCCCGCCAGCGCCTGCAGCGACCAGCCGGTGAGCGGCTCCACCGCCATGTTCGCCAGCGCCACCAGCGCCACGAACACGATCAGGCAGGCCATGACGCCGAGCAGCAGGCTCAGCCCGTCCGCCGTGCCGCGCACCAGCGCGTCGAGCGTGCTCTCGTAGAGGCGGGGGGCGGCGGCGGCCGGCGCCTCGCCGGGGGTGGGGGCGGCGGTGCCGGGCGGGTGCATCATCGCCGCCACCAGCACCGCGGCGGGGGCGCTGACCAGGCTGGCCACGAGAAGCTGGCCCGCCGCATCCGGCACCACGGGGGCCAGCAGCGTGGCATAGACCACCATGGTGTTGCCCGAGATGGTGGCCAGCCCCGCCGCCATCACCATGAACAGCTCCGGCGTGGCGAGCCGCGCCAGCCAGGGGCGTATCAGCAGCGGCGCCTCCACCATGCCGATGAAGACATTGGCCGCCACCGAGAAGCCGCAGGCGCCGGAGAGGCCGAAGGCGCGGCGCAGCACCAGGGCGAGGCCGCGCACCACCAGCGGCAGCACCCGCCAGTGGAACAGCACCGCCGAGAGGGCTCCGACCACCAGCAGCAGCGGCAGCGCCTGGAAGAACAGGATGAAGCTGCCGCCCGGTCGCACCTCGTCGAAGGGCAGCGGCGCGCCGCCGAGATAGCCGAACACCAGGCTGGTGCCGGCCTGGGTGGCGCGGCTGAGCGCGGCGAAGGCATCGCCCAGCCGGTCGAAGGCGGCGCGCAGCGGCGGCAGGTGCAGCAGCAGCGCGCCCAGCGCCACCTGCAGCGCCAGCCCGGCGCCGAGGATGCGCCAGGGCACCGGCCGGCGGCAGCCGCCCAGCACCCAGGCGAGCCCGGCCAGGGCCAGCAGCCCCAGCCCCGATTGCAGTTGCAGCAGGCTCATGCGGGGCGCGCGGCCTCGTCCGGCAGATCCGGGAAGGGGGCAGGGGCGGGGGCGGGCAGCGCCTCCGGCTCGTCATCCATCTCGACCGCGGCGATGCGGGCACCGGCGCGGGCGATCTTCTCCGTGCTGATGTCGATCTGCCGGATGTCGTCCTGCGCCTGGTTGAAGTGTCCCTTCAGCTTCATGACCCTTTCGTTCAGCCGCGCCACGTCGCTGGCCAGCTTGCCCACCTCCTCGCGGATGCGCCCCGCCTGGGCGCGCATGCGGATGTCCTGCATCAGCGCCCGCATCGCCGAGAGCATGGCCCAGAGCGTGGTGGGGGAGGCGACATAGACGCGCCGCCGCTGCGCCTCGTCCACCAGCGCGCCGAAGCCGGTGTGCAGCTCGGCGAACACCGCCTCGGAAGGGACGAAGAGGATGGCGGCCTCCGCCGTCTCGCCGGGGATGAGGTATTTGCGGGCGATGTCCTCGACATGCCGGCGCATGTCGGCGCTGAACTGCCGCGCGGCGACGCTGCGGGCGGCGGCATCCTCCGCGTCGCGCAGCCCCTGCCAGGCCTCCAGCGGGAACTTGCTGTCCACCACCACCGGGCCGGGCGGGTAGGGCAGGTGGATCAGGCAGTCGCAGCGCGTGCCGTTCGAGAGGGTGTGCTGCCAGGAGAAGCTCTCCTGCGGCAGCCGGTCCTCGATGAGCTGGCGCAGCTGCATCTCGCCGAAGGCGCCGCGCGACTGCTTGTTGCCGAGGATGCCGGCCAGCGCGTTCACCTGCGCGCCCAGCGCCTCCATGTTCTGCCGCGCCGCGTCGATCACGGCCAGCCGCTCCTGGATCTGCCCCGCCGTCTCCTGCGCCTGGCGCGCCGAATCGGTGAGGTTGCGCAGGAAGCGCTCGTTCTGCTGGGCGAGCGCCGCGTCCAGCCGCTCGTTCTGCGCCGCCATGGCCTGCCGCAGCCCGGCGGTGGCGGTGGCCATGCGCTCGTTCTGCGCCAGCAGGCTGGCATCCAGCCGGCGGCTGGTCTCGTGCAGGCGCTCGGCCAACTGCCGGTCCTGCTGCGCCAGGCGGTCTGTGGTGAGGGCGGCGAGGCGCTCCTGCGTGGCGGCCAGCGATTCCAGCTTGCCGGCCAGCAGGGCGAAGCCTTCCAGGCCGGTGGCGGCGGGCGGGGCGGGGCGCCGCAGCAGCATCATGCCCAGCAGCCCCAGCGTGATCAGGACGGACAACAGGGCGACGGGTACCAGCCAGTCGGACATCGCGCTCTCCAATGGTGCGGGCATCCTACAGGCAGGGCCGGGAAACGGAGAGGCTTGACGGTGATCTCCAAGTAGAGAAAAATTCTCTCATGAGAGAAGATTCGCCGCCCGACCCGCTGGAAGCGCGCCTGGCTGCCTGCCTCGCCCGGCTGCGCGCCGAGCAGGGCTGGGGGCTGGAGACGCTGGCCGAGCGCACCGGCATCAGCCGCGCCACCCTCTCCCGGCTGGAACGGGGCGAGGCCAGCGCCACGGCGGGCATGCTGGGCCGGCTCTGCGCCGCCTATGGCCGCCCGCTCTCCTGGCTGATGCGGACGGTGGAGGAAGCCCCCGCCGCGCTGGTGCCGCCCGCCGCGCAGACGCTGTGGACCGACCCGGAGACGGGCTTCCGCCGCCGCTCCGTCTCGCCCCCTGCCGAGGGGTTGCGCGGCGAGCTGCTGGAGGGGGTGCTGCCGCCCGGCGCGCGCATCGACTATGCCCGCTCGCCCCTGCCGGGGCTGGAGCACCACCTCTGGCTGCTGGAGGGGCGGCTGGTGCTGACGGTCGAGGGCGTGGCGCATGCGCTGACGCCGGGCGATTGCCTGCGCTACCGGCTGCACGGCGCCAGCGCCTTCGCCTGCCCCGCCAGCGGCCCCGCCGCCCGCTACCTCCTGGCCATCATCCAGCCCTGAAAGCCCCGCGCATGATCGAGGAACTGACCGCCGACACCCTGCCCGCCGCGCTGCCCGAGCTGGCCGCGCTGCTGGAGGCCTGCGTGGCGGATGGCGCCAGCATCGGCTTCCTGCACCCGATGCCGGCGGGCGAGGCGGCCGCCTGGTGGCGCGGGCTGGAGGGCAGCCTGCGCGACGGCTCGCGTCGCGTGCTGGTGGCGCGGCGGGCGGGGCGGATCGCCGGCACCGGCGCGCTGGCGCTGGCCGGGCTGCCGAATGGCCGGCACCGGGCCGAGGTCTCGAAGCTGATGGTGCACCCGGAGATGCGGCGGCAGGGCATCGCGCGGGT
The DNA here is from genome assembly GCF_042651065.1 of Teichococcus aestuarii. Taxonomy (NCBI): domain Bacteria; kingdom Pseudomonadati; phylum Pseudomonadota; class Alphaproteobacteria; order Acetobacterales; family Roseomonadaceae; genus Roseomonas; species Teichococcus aestuarii. The sequence continues at coordinate 9,196 of NZ_JBHSCH010000044.1, read as the reverse complement.
GCTGATGCTGGCGCTGGAGGATGTGGCGCGCGCGGAAGAGCGCCCGCTGCTGGTGCTGGACACCAAGGCGGGCGATGCCGGCGAGCCCTTGTACCGCGCCCTGGGCTGGCGGGAGGCCGGGTCGATCCCGGGCTATGCCCTGCGCAGCGGGGGCGGTGCGGATGCGACGGTGTTTTATTACAAGACGCTGTAGGAAGTTCTTTTTTGGAAAAAAGAACCAAAAAACTTTTGTCAGTTTGGCGGACGCTGTTCGGTGGCGTGACGCCAAACTGACAAAGTCTTTTTGCTTCTTTTTCTTCAGAAAAAGAAGGTTCCTTTCCTCAGTGCCGGAAGTGGCGCATTCCGGTGAACACCATCGCCAGCCCCGCCTCGTCGGCCGCCGCGATCACTTCATTGTCGCGGATCGACCCGCCCGGCTGGATGACCGCCGTGGCGCCGGCGGCGGCCGCCGCCTGCAACCCGTCCGCGAAGGGGAAGAAGGCGTCGGAGGCGACGACCGAGCCATGCGCCAGCGGCGCCTCCAGCCCGGCGGCCTTGGCGGCCTCGGCCGACTTCCAGGCGGCGATGCGGGCGGAATCCACCCGGCTCATCTGCCCGGCGCCGATACCCACGGTGGAGCCGCCCTTGGCATAGACGATGGCGTTGGACTTGACGTGCTTGGCGACGCGGAAGGCGAAGATCAAATCCGCCATCTCCTGCGCCGTGGGGGCGCGCTTCGTCACCACCTTCAGCGCCGACTCGGCGATGCGCCCGGCATCGCGCGACTGCGCCAGGAAGCCACCCGAGACGGAGCGGATGACGCGGCCGGGCGAGGCCGGGTCGGGCAGGCCGCCGGTCAGCAGCAGGCGCAGGTTCTTCTTGCGGGCGAAGACGGCGCGGGCGGCCTCGTCGGCATCCGGTGCCACCACCACCTCGGTGAAGATGGCGGAGATGCGCTCGGCCGCGGCGGCGTCCAGCGGGCGGTTGGCGGCGACGATGCCGCCGAAGGCCGAGACCGGATCGCAGCGCAGCGCCAGGTCCCAGGCCCGCGCCAGGCTCTCGCCTTCCGACACGCCGCAGGGGTTGGCGTGCTTGACGATGACGATGGCGGGGCGCTCGAACTCGGCGACGCATTCGAAGGCGGCGTCGGTGTCGTTCAGATTGTTGAAGGAAAGCTCCTTGCCCTGCACCTGCGCCGCGGTGGCGATGCCGGGGCGGTTGGAGCCGTCCGTATAGAAGGCGGCCTGCTGGTGCGGGTTCTCGCCGTAGCGCAGCGTCTGGCGCAGCACGCCGGCCATGGCGAGGCGGGGCGGGAAGTCCTGCTCCAGCTTCGCCGCGAACCAGGTGGAAATGGCGGTGTCATAGGCCGCCGTGCGGGCGAAGGCCGCCGCCGCGAGGCGCTTGCGGGTGGCAAGGCTGGTGCCGCCCTGCGCCTCCATCTCGGCCTGCACCTCCGCCATCTGCTCCGGCGCGGTGATGACGGCGACATCCTCGTGGTTCTTGGCCGCCGCGCGGGTCAGGGCCGGGCCGCCGATGTCGATTTCCTCCACCGTCTCCTCGTGGGAGGCGCCCTTCGCCACCGTGGCCTCGAAGGGGTAGAGGTTGGAGACCAGCAGGTCGATCGGCGCGATGCGGTGCTCATCCATCTGCGCCACGTGCTTCGGGTCCGCGCGGCGGCCGAGCAGGCCGCCATGGATCTGCGGCACCAGCGTCTTGACGCGGCCGTCCAGGATCTCGGGGAAGCCGGTGTGGTCGGAGACGTCCACCACCGCCACGCCGTTCTCGCGCAGCAGGCGGGCAGTGCCGCCGGTGGAGAGGATCTCCACGCCGCGCCCGGCGAGGAAGCGGGCGAAGTCGAGCAGCCCGGTCTTGTCATGCACCGAAATCAGGGCGCGGCGGATGGTCACGATGTCGGCCATGTGCGGTCCAACCTTCCTGCAGTCTCGTCGCGCGGGGCTTAGACCGTTGCGCCGCGCCGCTCAACCGAAGGCTGCGCAGGGCTGACCCATCCTTTGCGGGCGAAGCCGGTGGTCATCCTGGCCTCGCCTTCTGCCGGAAATCGCACGCCTGGCCTGGCCCGGGAGAGGGAGCTGATGAAGGAGGCGGGCCGCTAACGCGGGAATGCCTGCCCGTTCAGGGCGCCGGAAAGCGTGGCGGCCGAATCGCCGGCCAAGGCGAAGCGCCGGACGAATGGCATGTGGCGAATTGGCACGAAGCCGCAGCCTGCATGAAGCCTTGGCCGATTTCACAGGAGGGGCAAGGCCGGCCTGGCTCTGCAGCAGGAGCGGCAGGCTGTGCTGCGACCCTTCCTGACATGAGAGATGCGGCGCAATGCCCTCGACGCCAGCAAGTCGAAAGCATTTTTTCCTGATCTTAAGCCGATTATTAAAATCGGTTTTTGTTCGAAACAAAAATTTGGCTGTTCGCCGGATCAACAAGACGCGTCGGGTTTTGCGTGGCTAGAAATTTCAATCGGAAGGCAATTTTCGCGCCAAAAAATCAAACGACAGGAGATATCACAGGAATAATATTGGCGAGAACTTAAGTGCAGATCAATATTTTATTTATAACCATGTAATTAATATCCTCTTCTGAATTCGGAACAAATTTGAGTCTAGGATTTAGAAACTATAACGATAGAATTTAAGAGAATTTTTACTGTATTTTTTGTTTGAACTTGAGCTGTGGCCGACATAGGGTAGGCACCAACTCCTGGTTGATAACAAATTATCGAGTCAGGAGAAGACGGAAAATCTCTGTATCTATAATTGTTACTTGAATATTGTTTGTATCTTTTCGACGTGTGCATGTCGAACATGCCGCGCATGCGGTTTCTTTTGCCGGAAGCGGTGGAGATTTTCCTCGCCCAGCTCAAGTCGGTGCTTCAAGCCTATCCTTGCGTGATTAAGCGGACCGCAGAAAGACAGAATTGATCTTCGGGACCGTATAATAAAATTGCGTCATTGCGACAACAAGGTGCGGGCGAACGCCTGAGCCGAGTAAACCTGCGGCTCGGTTCAGGTATTCGTCGGGCCAATTCGGGTTCTGGTCCAACCGGTTCCCGTAAGAACGGCGTATCAGAGGGTGTTTTATCAGGAGAATTGGATGTCTCCAGGTAAAGCGTCCGATTCTTGGTCCTTCCAGGAGATAGAACAATGTCTGAGGCGTTTGCTGCGGATTATTTCGACGAACAGTACTACCTGCGCACCAATCCGGACGTCCTCCTTGCCATCACGTCCGGCCATTTCAACAGCGCCTACGAGCACTTCCAGCAGTTCGGCCAGTTCGAGATGCGCGCCCCGAACGTCATGTTCGACGCGGCCTCATACCTGCTGAACAACCCGGACGTGCTGGCGGCCGTGAGCCAGGGCCTGATCCCGAGCGCCTGGTATCACTTCGTGAATTTCGGCGTGAAAGAGGGGCGCAGCGGCGGCTCCTTCGAGGGCCAGTTCAGCGAAGAGGCCTATCTGGCCGCCAACCCTGATGTCGCCGCCGCCGTCGAGAACGGGGACTTCGCCAGCGGCTACGCGCACTACCTGCTGTTCGGCGCCAATGAAGGCCGCCCCGCCTTCAACACCGATGGCAGCACCGTGACGCCGGGCGAGACCTTCTATCTCACCGCGGGCAAGGACACCTTCACCGGCACCTCCGGCGAGGATACGTTCGTTGCCGAGGGCTACAGCCCGACCGACAGCAGCCAGCAGACCCAGATCAACGCCCTCGACTCGATCGATGGCGGCGCTGGCACGGACACGCTGAACATCGCGGTCGCCGGCACTGCCAATTCGCGCCTGGCCGGCACCGTCTCGAATGTCGAGATCATCAACATCGACAATACGGAGGCCGCCGCCGCCGCCGCCCATTCCGGCGGTTCCGTCGATGCCTCGAAGTTCAGGGGCGCGACCCAGATCTGGCAGATCGGCGACGCCGCCACCGTGATCAACCTGGCCGAGACCACCACGGCCGGCTTCCGTGACCAGGACGACGACGTCACTGTCATCGCCGCCGACGACGCCACCTCGGTCATGCTGGCGGTCGACAATGTCGATGCGGGCAGCTTCGACTTCGACGAAGTCTCCGGCGAGTCCCTCGCCTCCGTCACTCTCAGGGGGACCGTCAGCGAGGATTCCAGCGACACGCCCAATCTCGACATCATCGCGGGCACCGATGTCGAGGCTGTCACCATCGACACCGAGATCGATGTCTCCCTGGATGTGAACGAGGCCGGTGCCTCGACCAGGAGCGTGAATACGGTCGACGCCTCCGCCTCGACCGGCGCGATCGAGTTCTCTGCCGACTCCGCCACCACCTCGGTGCTGACCGGCAGCGGCGATGATGAGCTGTCCCTCAACACCGCCACGGCCCGCGGCGGCGCCGCCGCCTCGCTGAATTCCGGCGCCGGCGACGACACCATCCGGATCTCCACCACCGGCACCGGCACGACCACCGTGAACGCCGGCGAAGGCAGCGACAGCGTCAGCATCTCCGGCCGCGGCACGGGCGTGCTGACGGTCAACCTCGGCGCGGGCGACGACAGCTTCGAAAGCAGCGTCGCCATCAACGGCAGCGATGTCATCGATGCCGGCGCCGGCACCGACACGCTGCTGCTGAGCCTGGTCGGCTCCGCCAACATCGGCGCGTTCCGCGGCTTCGACGTGTTCGACGTGAAGGACCTGGGCAAGACCCTCGATGTCGGCATCCTGGCGCAGAACAACAGCGTCACCGACTTCGTGGGCAGCGGCAGCTCCAACGCCGGTGTCCTGCAGAACATCGGCAGCGGCATCGGCTTCCGCGCCACGGGCGACATGGGCACGGGCGACACCCTGAGCCTGACCCAGGCGACCGCCGGCAGCCTGACCGTGACGCTGGACGCCGACGAGACCGGCACCGCCGACACGACCATCGATACCGCCGGGATGGCGATCAACGTGACCAACGCGAGGACGCTGAGCGCGGTGTTCGACGCCGACTACCTGGCCGGGATCGACGGCGAGACGACATCGGGCGACAACGTCTCCACCATCGCGCTGACGGGCGTGGCGACCAGCCTCTCCATCATGTCCGGTGGCGACAACGCCTCGAACGTCGTCACCTACACCGACAGCGCGACCACCGATGTGCTGGCCTCCGTCTCCGTCACCGGCGACCGCGCCCTGGACCTGAGTGGCGTGACCAGCACCGCCCTGGCCTCGGTCGATGCCTCCGGCCTGTCCGGCGCCCTGACCTTCAGCCTGGCTCAGCTGAAGGATGGCGGCTCGCTGGCCCTGGGCGGCGGCAATGATCTCATCACCGTCACCAACGCCTCCACCACCGGCGCCTTCGAGTCGGTCTCCGGCCTGGGCGCGAATGACCAGCTGGTGCTCGCCGCCGCCTCCGTGGCGGCCGACGTGGACAGCACCGGCACCTACGCCCTCGCCGATGGCGTGCTGGCCTTCGAGGGGACGGGTCCGTCCACCTTCGACGAGGCCCTGGGCATCGTGGATGGCGCCCTGGCCCTGAACGCCGCCGCCGTGTTCGAGTATCTGAGCGACAGCTACCTGTTCGTCCAGGGCACGACGGACACGCTGGTGAAGCTGACCGGCCTGACCAGTGTGGACAGCCTCACCGAGAGCACCACCAGCGCCGACCACTTCATGATCGCCTGATCAGCGTGGTCACGCCCCGCCTTCGGGCGGGGCAGCCTGGAATGACAGAAAACCCCGCCACGTCGCCGTGGCGGGGTTTTCTCATCTCTGCTCGGCGTTGCGTCCGGAAGCCCGCTCCTGCCGGCGGCCTCTCTCCGGGAATGCCGCCGGGCGGCGGCCTGCCTCAGTGCGCCTCGCCCCAGTTGGCGCCGTGGCCGATCTCGGCCTTCAGCGGCACGCGCAGCTCGGCCACGCCTTCCATCACCCGCCGCACGCAATCGGCGGTGGCCTCCACCTCCGCCTCCGGCACCTCGAAGAGCAGCTCGTCATGCACCTGCAGCAGCATCCGGGCCGAGAGGCCCGCCGCCTTCAGGGCGGCGGGCATCCGCACCATGGCGCGCTTGATGATCTCGGCCGCACCCCCCTGGAAGGGGGCGTTGATGGCGGCGCGCTCGGCATTGCCGCGGCGCGCCTGCTCCTTGGCCTGGATGCCGTCGATCCACAGCTTGCGGCCGAAGGGGGTGGTGACGTAGCCGGTCTCCCGCGCCTCGGATTTCAGCCGCTCCATCTCCTCCAGGATGCCGGGATACTGGGAGAAATAGGCGTCGATGATGCCGCGCGCCTCGCCCGGCCCGATGCCGAGCCGCGCCGCCAGCCCGAAGGCGGACATCCCGTAGATGATGCCGAAATTGATGGTCTTGGCGCGGCGCCGCGCCTCGCGGTCCACCTTGTCCGGCTCCAGCCGGAAGATGTCGGCCGCCGTGCGGCTGTGGATGTCCTCGCCCTTCTCGAAGGCGTCGCGCAGGCTCGGCACGTCGGCCAGGTGCGCCAGCAGCCGCAGCTCGATCTGCGAGTAGTCGGCCGCCAGCAGCACATGCCCCGGCTCTGCGACGAAGGCGCGGCGGATGCGCGCCCCCTCCTCGGTGCGGATGGGGATGTTCTGCAGGTTCGGCTCGGTGGAGGAGAGCCGGCCCGTGGAGGTGATGGCCATGGAGAAATCGGTGTGGACGCGTCCGTCGCGCGGGTCGATCTGCGCGGCGAGGCCCTCGACATAGGTCGATTTCAGCTTGGCCAGCTGGCGCCAGTGCAGCACCTGCCGCGGCAGCTCATGGCCGCGCGCGGCGAGGTCCTCCAGCACGGCGGCATCGGTGCCCCAGGCGCCGGCCTTGCCGCGCTTGCCGCCCGGCAGCTTCTGCTCGTCGAACAGGATTTCCCCGAGCTGCTTCGGCGAGCCGACGTTGAAGGGCTTGCCGGCGAGTTCATGGATCTGCTGCTCCAGCGCCACCATGCGCTGCGAGAAATCCTCGCCGATGCGGGCCAGCTCGGCGCCGTCCACCTTGATGCCGGCCAGTTCCATGTCGCGCAGCACGGGCACCATGCGGCGCTCCACCTGCTCGTAGAGCGCCAGCGCCCCGGCGGCGCGCAGGCGGGGCCGCAGCGCCTGCCACAGCCGCAGCGTCACGTCCGCATCCTCGGCGGCGTAGGCGGTGGCCTTGTCCAGCGGCACCTGGGAGAAGGGCACGCGGGCGCGGCCGGTGCCCGTCACCTCGTCATAGGGGATGGGGCGGTGGCCGAGATGGCGCAGCGAGAGCTCGTCCATGCCGTGGCCGTGGCGGCCGGCATCCATGCTGTAGGAGATCAGCATGGTGTCATCGAGCGGGGCGACGGTGGCGCCGCCATTCTCGGCGCGGCCCAGCACCTCCAGATCGTACTTGGCGTTGTGCAGCACCTTGAGGACGGAGGCGTCCTCCAGCAGCAGGCGCAGCGCGGCGATGGCCTGGTCCTGCGTCATCTGCGGCGGCGGCTTCGGCGCCTCCTCCAGCAGGTCGCCCGTGCCGGCGGCGGGGCCGTGGCGGAGCGGGATGTAGCAGGCGCGGCCGGGCGCCACGGCGAGCGAAATGCCCACGAGGTTGGCGTGCAGCGCGTCCAGGCTGTCCGTCTCGGTGTCCAGCGCCAGCACGCCGGCCTCGCGCGCGGCGGCGATCCAGGGCTCCAGCGCGGCCGGGTCGGTCACCGTCTCATAGGGGCCGAAGGGCGCGGCGTCGGCGGCGGGGGTGGCCTCGGGCGCGGCGGCCGGGGCCTCGGGGAGGGCGTGGCGCGGGCGGCTGACGGGGGCCGAGTCGCCGCCCGAATCGCCATCCAGCCCCATCCGGTGCAGCAGGGAGCGGAAGCCCTGCTCGCGCAGGAAGCCGGCGAGGCGGCCGGGCTCGGGGGCGCGGGCCAGCAGCCCGTCCACCGGCACGGGCAGCGGCGCGTCGGCGTCCAGCGTCACCAGCTTCTTGCTGACGCGCGCCAACTCGGCATTCGCGATCAGCGCCTCGCGGCGCTTGGGCTGCTTGATCTGCGGCGCGGCGGCGAGCAGCCCTTCCAGGTCGCCATATTCGGCGATCAGCGCGGCGGCGGTCTTGATGCCGATGCCGGGCACGCCGGGCACGTTGTCCGTGCTGTCGCCGGCCAGCGCCTGCACGTCCACCACCTTGTCCGGCGTCACGCCGAACTTCTCGAACACCTCCGCCTCGCGGATCGGCTTCTGCTTGATCGGGTCCAGCAGCTGCACGCCGGGGCGGACCAGCTGCATCAAATCCTTGTCCGAGGAGACGATGGTGACCTGCCCGCCCGTCTCGACAAACGTCTTGGCGTAGGCGGCGATCAGGTCGTCCGCCTCGTAATTGTCCAGCTCGACGCAGGCGACGCCGAAGGCGGCGGTGGCCTCGCGGATGAGGGAGAATTGCGGCACCAGCTCGGGCGGCGCCTCGGGGCGGTGCGCCTTGTACTGGTCGTAGATGGCGTTGCGGAAGGTGACGCGCGAGGCGTCGAACACCACCGCCAGATGGGTGCCGACATGCCGGGTGAGGAACTGCCCAAGCATGTTGGTGAAGCCGAACACGGCGTTCACCGGCACCCCGTCCGGCCGCGTCATCGGCGGCAGGGCGTGGAAGGCGCGGAAGATGTAGCCGGAGCCGTCCACCAGGATCAGGTGCGGCACCGGCTCCGGGGTGCCGGCGGGGGCTTCGGGCGTGGCGGCGGCCGCCAGCCCGTCAGTGGTGGTCGTCGCCACCCGCGCCGTCCTGCAGCACATAGGTGCGCGAGCAATAGGGGCAGGTCACCTGCGTCGCCTCGATGCGCAGCGAGACGGCCGGGTGCCCCAGCGCGCCGCCGCCGCCATCGCAGGTGACGACCCGGCTGTGGGCCGGCAGGATTTCCTCCGGCGTCACCCCGGGGGTGGCTTTCGGGGTGTAGCCCGTCAGGTTCGCGTCGCGCATCGTGTGGCTTCCGTCGCTGGCCAAGGTCCTGTGGAACATAGGGGCAGGCGGCGCCGGCCGCCAGTCGGCGGGCGCGCGGGGCGGTGGCGCGGCGCTGGACGCGGCCGCCCCGCCCCCGCTATGCCGGGGGCCGATGCCGCACCGCTCCGGCTGGACCGCCGCCGCCCTCGCCGCCCTGCGCCTGCCGGGCCTCGCCGGCTGCGCCCCGCGCGTGGTGCCGGCCGGCCCGCCCGTCGCCGCCCCCGCTTTGGCGGAGGATGCCATCCTGGCCGCCGATGGCGCCCGGCTGCGGCTGCACCACCGCGCCCCGCCGGAGGGCAGGCCCGTGCG